>JAJYSI010000175.1 GCA_021793635.1 Bacteroidota bacterium | reverse complement strand
CTTCAAAAACCACGGTAGCTTTTTGTTGATCGCCAACACCGACTACTTGGGTAACTTTTCCCAGACCGAATTTATCATGCATAACACGGCTTCCCGCGCGCAATGTTTTATTATCCTGGTCGAAACTTTCGTAGCTTACATTTTCGAAATATTCATAATAAATTTCTTTTTTTGATTTCCGGATAGACGATTTTCTTCCGATACCACCGTTCAATTCTGTATAAGCGGCCGGGTTAAGTTCATCTATAAACCTCGATCTGCTTTGATATGCAACTTCTCCAAATCTATATCTCGACCTTGCATGGAGCAAATAAACTTTTTGTTTTGCGCGAGTAACGGCTACGTAAAATAGCCTGCGCTCTTCTTCAAGTGACGCATCAGTACTAAATCTGTTTGAAAGCGGGAAAATGTCTTCTTCACAACCGGAGATAAATACTATAGGAAACTCTAATCCTTTTGCGCTATGAACTGTCATAAAAGTAACTACATTCATACCTTCTTTATAATTATCGACATCTGAGACCAAAGAAACATCTTCAAGAAATTGTTCCAGTTTGGCATCTTTGTTAGAATTTGAAAATTCACTTAATGCAGAAAGTAATTCATTTATATTTTCCCACCGTGACATAGATTCGGGAGTATTTTCTTCTTTAAATATTCTTAGAACACCTAGCTCGTCGACGAGCGCGCGGGAAAGCTCGCCTACCGATAGTTTATCTTTTAGTCCTATATATTTTTCAATCAATAGCCGGAATTGCTTAACGTTTTTTTGAATTCTTTCTTTTATGTCGATAACTTCAAACACTCTTGCCATAGTATCGTACAAATTAAGATCAAGCTTTCTTGCAAAGGCAATCATTCTTTTTATAGTAGTGCTGCCGATTCCTCTTTGTGGGAAATTCATAATTCGCAGCAGACTCTCTTCATCATTTTGATTTGAAATTATACGAAGGTAAGCAATAATATCTTTCACTTCTTTTCTTTTGTAGAATTCAACGCCGCCGATAATTCTATACGGCAACCGTTCCTTCCGGAAAATATCTTCAAGCGCTCTTGACTGTGCATTAGTGCGGTATAGGATCGCAAAATCTTTCAGGGATAATTTCTTTTTGGAGATTTCATGTTTAATAAATTTTGCTATTTGGTAAGCTTCGTCTTTTTCATCTGAGCATTTAATTAATGTCAGCAATTCGCCGTCATTATTTTCAGTCCACAGAGTTTTAATAATTTGGTCTTTATTATTTTTAATAACCGAATCCGCAGCTAGTAAGATGTTTTTAGTCGACCGGTAATTTTGTTCAAGCTTAAAGATTTTATGTTTCGGGAAATCTTTTTCAAAGTCAAGCATATTACCAATGTTAGCGCCGCGCCAGCTATAGATACTCTGCGCATCATCGCCTACGACACAAATCTTCCCCTCTCTGGTAACCAATAACTTTAGCAACTCATATTGTGCTTTATTTGTATCCTGAAATTCATCAACCAATAGATATCCGAATTTCTTTTTATATTTTTGAAGAATCTTCTCGTTGGAGTTAAACATTTCAATCGGTTTTAGAAGAAGGTCTTCAAAATCCATTGCGTTATTTTCGATTAATCTTTTCTGATACTCCTCAAAGATATCAGCGATCTTTTCTTCGATAAAAGACTTAACATGATTCGCCCGATACTCTTTAGGAAAAATCATGTGGTTTTTCAAAAAGCTAATTCTATGCTTTACTGAATTCGGAGTAACGCTGTCAAGATTTATTTCAAAATTTGAAATTATGTTAGAGACAAGCGAATGCGAATCTTCCGCATCGTAAATGGAGAAGTTACTTTTGTAGTTAATGTTGGCCGCTTCAATTCGTAAAATTTTTGCAAATACGGAATGGAAAGTACCCATCCAAATTTTGTCGGCTTTTATACCGGCTAATTCTCGGATTCTTGCTTTCATTTCGTTGGCAGCTTTGTTGGTAAAAGTTAATGATAAGATGCTTTCAGGTTCATAGCCATTTTCAATTAAATAGGCAACCTTGAAAGTAAGAACGCGGGTTTTTCCAGAACCGGCGCCGGCAACAATCATTTCGGGACCACTGTCGTATTCTACTGCTTTTCTTTGTTCGCTGTTTAATGATTTTAGATTTACCATAATTCCCATCTATAAACATTTGAGGATTTTTGACTTGCAAATATATTGAAAATTAAGTCGAATAAAAAGGAAAGAAAAAAGTTAATCTGAGGAATTTTGCAGCAAAATAAAGATATAAAAAAATGCGACTTGTGGAGAAATGGAGTAGCGGAATGCAATGAAACTAATGAGAATTAGACTTTTAATCCTTAATCGGAGCAAGGGGGTATTCCGTATGTCGCATAGAATGAACTTTATTAGCAACCGGTATGGTCACTTCCCTGCTTACTCGAGTTTCAAAATAATCTCTAAATCTCGTAATCATAAATCTGACAGGCCAGGCAGCTGCTTCGCCAAGAGCACAAATTGTATTCCCTTCAATATTGCTTGCAACAGAGATAAGCAAATCAAGGTCGTGAGTTGAACCTTCTCCTTTGGCAATCCTATTCAATAATTTTAGCATCCAACCAGTTCCCTCTCGGCAAGGGGTGCATTGTCCGCAACTTTCATGATAATAAAATTTTGCAATGCGTGCAAGGACTTGCACCAAGTCTGTGTCTTCGTCCATCACGATAATTCCTGCAGTTCCGATAGATGTGCCCGCAGCTTTAAGTGATTCGGCATCCATTTTAATTCCCTCAATCTGCTCTCCGCGCAAGGGAGGCATAGAAGAGCCGCCAGGGATGACGCACAGAATTTTTTTATTACCGGGAACACCGCCGCCGTATTTGTATATCAGATCAGTTAATAAAGTTCCCGAGGGCAATTCATAAATTCCCGGATTATTAACGTGCCCGCTTAAGCCATATAGAATTGTGCCGGGGTGTTTAGGTTCTCCGATTTTGGAAAACCATTCCCAGCCTTTATTTATTATAGGAGGGACATTGGCAACAGTTTCAACGTTGTTAATTGTAGTCGGACAACCCCACAAACCATTTTGAGCCGGGAACGGCGGCTTCACACGAGGATAACCACGCTTGCCTTCAATGGAATTCATTAAAGCAGATTCTTCTCCGCAAATGTAAGCTCCCGCTCCTTTATGGACATAAATATTAACAGAATAATTGCCGCCTAATTTTTCCTTCATCTTATCGCCTAAAAACCCATATTCATAAGCATCAGCTAAAGCTTTTTCGAGAAGTTTAATCCATTTATGATATTCACCTCTAATATAAATATAAGCGGCGTTAGCTTGTATGGCGTAAGCTTCAATTAAAGTACCTTCGATTAATTGATGAGGGTTGAATTCAAGGATTTGTCTATCCTTAAAAGATCCAGGTTCGCTTTCATCACCATTGATACAAAGATATTTAGGTTTGCTTGAAGTTTTAGGCATGAAGCTCCATTTCAAACCGGCAAAAAAAGCTGCGCCTCCTCTGCCTCTTAATCCGGACTTTTTTACCTGGTCAATTATGTCGTCCGGTGTTTGAGAAAAAGCCTTTTTTAATGCTGTATAACCGCCGTTTTGAATGTAAACATCAATTAGATGTAGGTCTTTTATATCGGGAAGTACAATCTTTTCCATTATTTATTCTTTAGAGATTCTATAATTTGATCGATTTGTTGAATATTTAGATTTTCATAATAATCTTCATTAACAGCAATCATCGGAGCCGAGCCGCATGATCCCATGCATTCAACTTCTTCCAATGAAAACAACTTGTCTTCTGTAACTCCACCGTTTTCTATTCCTAATTTTTCTTTAACATGATCATATATTTTATTTCCGCCTCTTAACATACAAGAGACATTAGTACATACTTGAAAATGAAATTTGCCGACTGGCTTTTCATGATACATAGTATAAAAAGAAACTATGCCTAAAATTTCTTCTTCTTTCATATCGAGTACATTGGCAACTTCCTTCATTACCTCATAAGAAATCCATCCGTTCTGTCCCTGTGCAATGTAGAGGACTCCCATAACTGCAGGGCGTTTTTCGGGGTAATGCGAAATAACTTCGTTTATTCTGTTAAGATTTTCTGGTGTGAATGTAAATTCCATAAATAAGTTTAAGTTTAAGATCAAGTTTAAGATTAGGTTCCCTACTTGTCAGCTTCTCCCATAACAGGATCAAGACTTCCGACTATAGCCACAACATCCGAGATCATGCGTCCTTTTACTAAATGGGGAATAGCTTGAAGATTAACAAACGAGGGAGAGCGAATTTTGCACTTCCAAGGATTTCCCTCACCTTTGCTTACTAAATAAAATCCAAGTTCACCTTTAGGATTTTCAACAGCGCTGTAAATTTCTCCGACGGGAGGATTGATTCCAAAGTTGATAATCATAAAGTCATGTATCAATTCTTCCATTTTGGAATAAACTTCTGCTTTTTTAGGAAGAACTTTTTTAGGTTGGTTAGCCATAGTTTCGCCTTGGGGCATTTTATCAAGGATTTGGCGGACTATTTTTGCACTTTCATATGCTTCCTCGACTCTTACAAAATACCGGGCTAAGCTATCGCCTTCTTTATGAGTAATAACCTTAAAATCCATTTCATTATAAAAGAGATAAGGAGTAGCCCTTCTCAAATCAAACTCAACTCCGCTTCCACGCAGGTTAGGACCGGTTAGCCCAAGGTCAATTGCATCTTCGGCTGAAACAACTCCGATACCTTCGAGTCTTTCAATAAAAATACGGTTAGTATTTAAAAGTCTTTCACACTCTTCAAGTTTTTCATCAAATTGATCGATGAACCATTTAACTTTTGCAAGGGCTTCAGGTTGAGCATCATTGGCAACTCCGCCGATGCGCGTATAACTATTTGTAAATCTTGCACCGCAAAGGATATCCCAAATGTCAAGGATTTTTTCACGTTCTCTTAAAGTCCATAGGAAAATCGTTAAAGCTCCAACATCCATAGCAAGGGCGCCCATAGCCACAAGATGGGAAGCAATACGTGCAAGTTCAGCAACCATCATTCTGATATATTGAGCTCGCGGCGGTACTTCAATTCCTGCTAATTTTTCTACTGCAAGAACATAGGCTACATTATTAGCTAGTGGGGCAAGATAATCAAGGCGATCGGTATGAGGAACAAATTCGTAATAGGACATATTTTCAGCCATCTTTTCATAACCTCTATGAAGATAGCCGAGTTCAGGAACGCAAGCCATAATAGTTTCCCCGTCAAGCCGGAGCAGTAAGCGAAGCACTCCATGGGTAGCAGGATGTTGTGGGCCCATGTTTAGAATCATTTCATTTTCAAGCGCATCTTCGATTGTAATATCTGTATCGGCTCTTAAGAGAGCTTCAACAATTTTTGGGTGGACATCGTCTTTCGTTAATTTCTGCATATTATTTCATTATTTCTTTGGTAGTGGAAGCGAACCGGGAATTCCCATCAATGGGAAATCTTTTCTTAAAGGATGATATTCAAATTCTTCCGGCATATACATTCGGCGAAGATCGGGGTGGTTATTAAATTTTATACCGTACATATCATAAACTTCCCTCTCTTCCCAGTTAGCAGTTTTCCAAACAGAGGAGACTGTATTAATCGCACAATCAGACTCATCAACGTTTGATTTTAGTGACAGCCTGAAATTATTTTTGAGAGAAAAAATATGATAGACAACAGTGAAACGGTTTTTTGGTTTTGCCCAATCAATAGCAGTAACATCTTCGCATAGGTTGAACTGCAAATCGCCGTCATCTTTTAAGAACTTACATACATCCACTATATTTTTCTTGTCAAATATAATTGTAAGTTCATTTCTATATTCGACAAATTCAAAGTGAACGTCTTTGAATTTATCATTTAATTTTTGAATGACTAAATCTTTTAATTCCATAATTTCAATTATTTTGTAGAACGTTTAGAACAGGTAACGGTACATCCTGAAAATCTCTTGCTTTAGTTCCTCTGATTTTTTCCTGGATTTGAAGAAGAGCATTTAGTAAATTATCCGGACGCGGCGGGCAGCCGGTAACATATACATTCACAGGTAAAAATTGGTCTATGCCTTGAACGACAGAATATGATCTATACATTCCACCGGAAGAAGTGCAAGCTCCCATAGCTATGACCCATTTCGGATCGGGCATTTGGTCATAAATTTTCTTAACTACATGAGACATTTTGTAAGTAACAGTACCGGCGACGATCATTAAATCACACTGACGGGGTGTAAACCGCATAACTTCAGAACCAAATCGAGCAATATCATATCTTGGATCACCGGCGGCCATCATTTCAATAGCACAACACGAAATACCCATTGGCATGGGCCATACAGAATTTTCCCTTGACCAGGCAACCAGAGCATCAATCGTTGTGGTTAAGAAGCCATCTTGATTAATTTTTGCTTCTAATCCCATTTGAAACCGCCTTTCTTATAAGCGTATAAATATCCCAATTCCAATACAATTAAAAAGATTACCATTGACACAAAAACGGATATTCCGTTTTCGATATATAATTTTTTGAATTGAACTGCCCAGGGATAAATGAAAATTACTTCCAGGTCAAAAATGATAAAAAACATTGCAACAAGATAATATTTAACGGACATTCTTTCGTGGATAGTGCCAACCGGTTTCATTCCGCTTTCATAGGTAGAAAGTTTTGCTTGAGTCGGACGTTTAGGACCAAATATTTCCGATGAGAAGACAGTTGCCACGGCAAAAACTATTGCAACGGCAATAACTAAAAACACTGGGATATATTGAACAAGCATAATTAGACTTCGTTTTTTTATTGGGCAAAATTATCCAAAAATTGACTGATTGTCAATTTAAACGAGTGAGACATATCTCAATCCGTTTTATAAATTAGTCATAATTAATTTAACTTCAGTTATTATGGAATTATTTTTCAATAGAAATTGAAAGAAAGGGGACATTCCTTCGCTAAAAAATATCTTGATACAAAGCTATAATAATCATCACTGAAGCAATATAATTTTATTAAAAAT
>JAJYSI010000174.1 GCA_021793635.1 Bacteroidota bacterium | reverse complement strand
ACGAAAAGCCAGTCAGGCGACAATCAGCCAATGGATTCAATATTTATAATCATTATTCAAGTAGCAGTTTTGAACCAATGCATAAAATTAAGCTTTAGAGTTATCGGGAGAGACAACTCTAAAGCCCTTCAATGTTTATTTAGAATTATTCTTAAAACTTAAATTTCTTATCATTTCTTTTACGTTGTAGGGAGCAGGTAAACCTCCGAGATATTTGTGAAACCAATCCAGGTGTGCATCATAATAAAGAGGCATTGATTTAATATTATCGGGCCAGTGCCCATCATTTTTAAATATGATTAAACGCGAAGGGACACCTAAAGTCTGGAGTGTTGTAAAATATTCAATGCTTTGGTTGTAGGGAACACGAAAATCTTTTTGCCCGGTAAAAATTAATGTAGGAGTAGAAAAATCTTTCGCATAATGAGCGGGTGAAAACTTAGTATAATCTTCAGAATTCCACGGTTGCCCATTTAAATCGTGGTTAACAAACCAAAGTTCCTCAGTGCTTCCCCACATTGAAGTTAAGTCATAAACACCCATCATAGATGCCAAGCATTTGAAGCGCTTGGTTTTAGCCTGGAACCAATCCATCATATAACCGCCGTAAGACCAACCCATAGCGCCCATCTTGTTTTTATCAACATAAGGAAGCTTCTCAAGGGCATCGGTAACTTTCATTAAATCTTCAAAAACTTTACCTCCCCAATCACCTGAGATCTCTGCAGTGTATGCTTCTCCATAACCTGTAGAGCCATGCGGATTTGGAAATGCTACTACATAACCTGAACCCGGATAAACCTGCCAGTCACCTCTAAATGAATCCATCCACTGCATCTGAGGTCCGCCGTGAACATTTAAGATCAAAGGATATTTCTTATTTGGATTAAAGTCATGCGGCTTTACTATGAATACTTCAACCTTCTTTCCCCCAGTTCCTTCAACCCACATCTTTTCAACGGGACGAACATCAACATCTTCTAAAAATTTCTTATTGAAATCAGTTATCTGTTCTATCTTTCTATCACCTAAATTTATTCTATATAACTCTCTTGGCTTTGCTACTGAGGAAGCTGCGAAAACAATATCTTTACCTTCATTTGTTATCTCAAAACCACCGATAGCTTGATTACCAGTTATATTAGTAATTTTATCCGAAGCTAAATCAACTTTATAAATTGGTTCGTAGCCTTCTACTTCTCCCATAAAATATATTTCTTTTGAATCAGGACTCCATCTAAAATCATCAACCCAATTGTCAAAACTGTCGGTTAGTATTCTAGACTTCTTAGTTTGTCTATCATAAATAGCTAGTCTAAATCTATCAGATTCATAACCGGGAACTAATTGAGTACGATAAGCAATATATCTTCCGTCCGGAGAATAAATAGGCCAACCGTCCCAAGCCTTATTTTCTTTAGTAATATTTATCGCATCACCGCCTGTAACCGGAACTATCCGCAGGTCTGCATTAGTTGATGCCTCTGGATGCGGATCGTGATTAGAGACGAAGCACAGTTGTTTACTGTCCGGTGAAAAATTATATCCGACACCTCCGCCAAGCATAAATGTGGGAGATACAAATTTTCCCGGGGTAACATCTGTATAAGTCTTATCTTCAACATTATAAATAAAAATATGAGTATACTTCCCTGCTGAATATTGTGTCCAATGCCTAAAAAGAAGATGATCTGCAAGATATGCCTGAATAGGACCATGCGCAGATGTTGAATCAATTTCTTTGTTACAGTTGTCATTAGATCCGCAAGAAGGATATACATCCGTTGAGAACGCTACTAAATTTCCGTCTGGAGAAACAACTGGGGCATCAGCCCCGGTGGATAAATCAGTAATCTGAGTTGTTTTATTATCAGCAAATGAATATTGAAATAGTTGCGGAGTGCCATTTTTTACGGCAATATAATCCAAGTCGCCGTTCTTAGTCCAAACAGGTTCATAAATATTCTTACTTGTATCAGGAATACTCTTTAAATTTAACCCGTCTTCACTCATTACGTAAATTTTGGTTGTAGATGTTCCTTTCGGAAGATCATTATCAATAATAGTAAATGCAATCATTTTCCCGTCATATGATATTACCGGTGCCCCAACGTTTCTTATCTTGTAAAGATCAGAAATAGTAAAAGCACTTTTCTGAGGAAAAACAATCGTACTAAGGATAATTATTATAAAGAAAGTATTTGCGAATAATGTTTTCATAACTACCTCACTAAGTTAAAATGAATCATTAAATTTTATTTTACTCTTACAATCATTTCAATCTCTACAGGCGAATTTAACGGTAGCTCATTAACGCCGACGGCGCTTCTAACATGCTTCCCCTTTTCGCCAAATATTTTACCAATTAATTCTGATGCCCCGTTAGCAATTTTAGGTTGTCCGATAAAACCATCAGCGCTGTTTACAAATACAGTTAGTTTTACTACCTGTTCTATACGGTCAAGGTCATCAATGACGCTTTTTATAACGCTTAAACAATTAAGCGCACAAATTTCGGCAGCTTTACGACCTTCTTCATCACTGACTTCTGCTCCTAATTTTCCTTTAAAATTTAATATACCTTTTTCCAATGGCAACTGGCCCGACGTGAAGATAAGCTTATCCACGACCAAAGCAGGAATGTATGCAGCCAAAGGTTTGGGCGCGTCGGGAAGTTTTAATCCTAATTCTTCAATTTTATTTTCTATCATATATACTCCTTTTCTTTTTAATGGCAATGTTAAAGTTTAAGATTTTTATTATCTTATGTTTTGACTTCAATCGCACAAACTGAATGCCGACTGGCAATAGCGAATTAATTTAGCAATACAATTTTAAGGAATTAACCGAATGAATGAAAATAGATTTAGTGATTTGGTAAACATTATTAGAAGACTAAGAGTGGAATGCCCGTGGGATCGTGAACAAACAAATGATTCGATTAAAGCGGCAACTATCGAAGAAGCTTATGAAGTAGTTGAGTCAATCGATAATAAAGATTTTGATGAGTTGAAGATTGAATTAGGCGACCTACTCCTTCATGTAATTTTTCATTCCGTTATTGCGGAAGAAGAAAATAAGTTTAAGCTTGAAGATGTAATTGATTCTATACAGTCAAAGCTAATACGACGCCATCCTCATGTTTTTGGAAATGTTGAAGCCATGAGTGCGGAAGATGTTAAACGAAATTGGGAAACGATAAAACTTAGCGAAGGAAGAAATTCTGTTCTTGAGGGAGTGCCGGAAAATCTTCCCGCATTGCAAAGAGCATACAGAATTCAAGAGAAAGCTTCTAAAGTTGGCTTTGATTGGAATAAGAAAGAGCAAGTTTGGGAAAAGGTAATTGAAGAAATTGGAGAGATGCATAAGTCAGAAAAAGAGGAGACACGAGAAGAGTTAGAGAATGAAGTCGGTGATGTGTTTTTTGCAATGGTAAATTATTCCAGGTTTTTAGGGATAAACCCCGAATATGCTTTGCGGAATTCAATTAAGAAATTTGTAAGACGGTTTAATTACATTGAAGATAAGGTAAATGAAAGTGGGAGAAAAATTCATGAATCAAATCTTAAGGAGATGGACAAATATTGGAATGAAAGTAAAAAAAGGATTTAAGTAAAGATTCCGGGATTAGATTTCTTGATGAGATATGTAAATATTGAATGGGAACAAAGATTTTTGGGAAAAATAAATTTACACCATTTGAAATCTTAAAATTATTTATTCAGCTTTAGAGCTTTCTTTATTATCCCCATTTTTGAATTTTTCATAGGCGTTAATAATATCCTTTACAAGCTTGTGTCTCACAACATCCGATTTATCAAAATAAACAAATCCTACACCTTCAATATTATTAAGAATATCTTTTGCTTCGATCAAACCGCTGACAGATTTAGACGGTAGGTCAATTTGAGTAATATCGCCGGTAATTATAGCTTTAGAGTTTACGCCAAGCCGGGTAAGGAACATTTTCATTTGAGTTGCCGTAGCGTTTTGCGCTTCATCTAAAATTACAAAAGCATTATTCAGAGTTCTACCGCGCATATATGCAAGAGGCACAATTTCGACAATACCTTTTTCTAGATAACCTTTTAATTTTTCAGATGGCATCATATCATCAAGCGCATCGTATAACGGACGGAGATATGGGTCAATCTTTTCTCTAAAATCGCCTGGTAAAAATCCAAGGCTTTCGCCCGCTTCAACTGCAGGACGCGCTAAAACAATTTTATTGATATTCCCTTTTTTCAAAGCAGAAACAGCAAGTGCAACTGCTAAATAAGTTTTGCCGGTACCAGCTGGGCCAATTGCAAAACAGATATCATTTTTCATAGCAGTTTGAAGATAATTTAATTGTCCTGGTGTCTTCGCTTTTATCGCATCATTTTTAGTATAAAGTACAACAGAATCAATTTCCTTTTCGCTAATAATCTCTTTTCCGTGTAGTGTAAGATCAAGAATGGCTTCTACATCGGTGGGACGAAGAGTACCGCTGGTGTTTAATACATATACCATTTCTTTAATAATTTTTTCAACCACTTCAACTTCTTCGAGCACGCCTTTGACCACGAAATTTTCGCCGCGCACAACAATTGACGCATTAAATTTATCTTCTATCAATCTAAGGTTACTGTCATTCATTCCCAGCAAAGAGAGCATATCGGCATTTTCTAAAGTAAATTTTTTTTCAACAGCAGTCATAGTTTCACCAATAAATATAAAAAGCCCTTATCATCAAAAGATAACAAGGGCTTTTCAAAACGAATAAAAGATAGGAACAATTAAGTGACCTTATTTAGCCGGAGCCGGTTTATAGTTCGTTTTAATTTTTTCGTATTTATCCATTTCTTCCTGGGTCAATTTAGGAATCTTGAAATTCTGTTTCGGGAAAATCAAATTTGGGTTTTTAATTTCATCGCGGTTAGCTTTGTAGATATTTGGCCAAGCAAAAGCATTATCATAAATATCTTTTTTCTTAGCGATATTCCACAAGCAATCGCCTTTTACAACAGTGTAGGTAATTTCTTTTGGAGCTTCAACCCAAGCATCAAGGGAGGCTTGCATTTGATTGTGAACCTGATCATAAAATTCAGGAAGAGCGCTAATTTTATTTGCTTTCAAAGCATCAAGATCTTTTTGCCTGTCAGCTTTAGGTCCTTCGTGTCTTTCAATTTTTCCATTTAATTCGGCTACGGCGCTTCTAAAATTATCAACGTCTGCTTTTGTAGCGCCAATCATTTGATAAAGTTCTTCCATACAATTATCGTAGCCTTGAATTTTTGAAGATTGATCTTTTAGGTTAGCGATATCAGCCGTTAAAGTGCTATCTTCGGTTTGAAGACTTTGTTTTTCGGTTGTAAGACGGGTTATTTCAGCTTGCCATTCGTCTTTTGTCATCTTCTTTTCTTCTTGCGCATAAGTAGCAATCGATAAGAAAAACAAGAGAGCAAGCATTCCAATAAAACTTTTACTTAATTTCATAATGTTTCCTCCGGTTAAATTTAATTTTCGGTTATTTATTAGAAGACATTTTTTCTAAGTTTGCCTTAGTCTCTTCTTTTTCCTTATTGCACTGCGCGAGTTTATCGTTCTTCGCCGCGATTTCTTTTTCCAAGCTAGCTCTTTCGTCCTTCAGGGAATTAGCCTGTGATTGTAATGAGTTAACTTCACTTTGCAGGTTGTTTAGCTGAGCCATTTCAGCTTCGCTAACGCCTCCGCATCCGCTTAAAACTGCCGTTGTTATTCCAAAAGCAGCTATAATAGCAGTGTTTCTTAGAACCTTTGCTATTTTCATATTATAACCTCCAATGATTATTAGTTTAGAAAGTTGTTTAATTTATCTATTTGTACCAAGGTCTACTTCAAATATGCTAAAAATTTTAGAAAATTACATCAATTTTAAAATAATTTCTTTTTTAAATTAAACATATTGACAATTATATTCCATATTTTCCATATTAATTTTGCGTTAGGTTACAATAGGTGTTTTTCGACAAAGCTTGAATGGCTAGTTCCGGCAATAATTATGTGATCAAATACAGGGATATCCAAAATCTTTCCCGATTCAACTATTTTTTTTGTTATCTGAATATCTTCGTTACTCGGCTCGGGGTTACCGCTTGGATGATTGTGAATTAATATTATACTTGCCGAATTATTTTCAATTGCGACCTTAAAGATTTCTCTTGGATGAACAATGCTGGAGTTTAGATTACCCACCGAAATAACTTCGTACCTGATAATTTTGTTTGCCGAATTCAAACAGACAACAATAAATTTTTCTTTTAAGTCATCAATAAGCAACGGAATAAAAACATCCGCTACTTCTTTAGGCGAGGTTATTTTATTTTCGGAAAACCATTTAGATTGTGATTGTATACGTCTGCTAATTTCAAATGCCGCTTGAAGCGTGGCTGCTTTGTCCTTGCCGATTCCGGCAATACTCGTTAAATTTGAAATAGATTTCGATGCAAGCATAGCAAGACTTCCATTCCGATTTAGAAGTTCCTGGGCAAGAGTCAGAACAGATTTACCTACTTTTCCTGTCCGCAATAATATTGCAAGAAGCTCGGCATCAGTCAAGTTTTGTGCACCGCGAAAAACTAATTTTTCACGCGGGCGATCATCAACCGGAAGTTCTTTAACTGTAAAAATATATCCTTCTTCCTTCTATTTACCCATTTTAAATTTATCTATCAATTCAAATTTACCGTTTTTATAGCGAATAATATTTAGGAATTTATTTATTCGCTCGCTATCAAAATAAATATTATTGTGGAATCCTCTAAAAATAATTCCCGATTCAAGTTTAGCTTTTAGACTATTTCTACTGATATTTTGTTCTGCCAAAAAGCTTAAAATATATTTTGAGATATCATAACCGTAAAGTACATTCCTGCTCACGTCTAAGCCGGTTTGGTCTACAAACCTCTTACTAAACTGCCGGAAGGTTGAGTCGGTATAATCTAAAAAATAATCTGAAGCAAAAATGAGCTTATCGCTTAAGGCTGAGAAAGATTCAAAGCCTTTTGCAAGAAGCCAATCCTGATTTCCGTAAATATTCAAATCTAAATTTGATGAAGATCGGAA
>JAJYSI010000173.1 GCA_021793635.1 Bacteroidota bacterium | reverse complement strand
TCTATAAATGATTGCAACCGAATCTTGATTGGCATGTTGCAACTCACTTCCAACAGTAGAAAAATCGGTAGCAGAGAATAGTGAATCAGGAACAACGGCAAAAACCTTCAAAGCCTCCGAAAAATTTTTGTTATAAGCTAAAGATAAGGCTTCAATTCTTTCCAACTTTACATCGTTTGGAAATGCATTTAATCCTTTTTGGGTAACTTCAATAGCCTGGGGAAAATTTTGCATTAGAAACAAAGATCTTGCCGCAAAATAGTAGGCGTCATATTTCTTATTATCGAAGGTAAGATATTTTTCAAGATAAAATGAAGCATTAGGATATTGCTTTGCATAATAAAGCAATGTTCCCAGGTTGTAATAAGCTTGCGAATAGGTTGAATCAAGCGATATTACCTGAAGATATTTATTTGCAGCATCAGTATAACTTTTTTGTTTTTCAAATGCCTTGGCTAATTTAAATTTTATTATAGTGCTAAGTGAATCAAGCTTTTCCGCTTTTTGATAATCACTTATCGAAAGCTCTAAAACTCCCATTTTATTATAAGCATCGCCTAACGCTTCATAAACTTTAGGATTAGTTTGATCATTGGTAGATAAGTCAACCAAGATTTTTATTGCTATATCAGTCGAGTCATGATTAAGATAATCTTGAGCTATCGTTAAGGCTTTGCTATATTCCTTATTCCGAATAAATTTTGATGCCTCATCATATTTTTGCTGTGCAAAGGTAATGCTTGTTATGACTACAAAAAGTGTAACGAAGGTTATTGCTTTCATCTTTTAATCCATGTTATTGATTTTGATTAATTTTTACAGGAACAGCTGCGGGAGCCAAATTCTGACCGAGAGCAATTTTCTGCCCAATATAACTTGTCAAAAATGTAGTAAAGCCTGACGCAACACTTCTTCCCTTTTCATTTAAATAGATAAAAATGGTTTCCTTGAATGGATAATAATCTTTATATACTAATCCAGGATGGGGTTCATAATAATTATCATCCAATTTGTTTTGATTAAACTCTCCAACTTTGAGAAATTTTATTTTTGAAGAATCCTGAACAGTATTAAAACTTAGCAATCCGATTTTATCAGAACTATTTTTTACAACCGCAAACACTGCGCTGTCGCTTGGGACTACTTCAACATTTTTAGGGATTTTTCCTTTTAAAATCTTTTCTGAAATATATTGATAAGTCCCTGTATTGGTTTGTGGTATTACAACTCTAATGTTGCTCGATTCTCCAGACAATATACTTTGTATTTCATCTATTCTTATATTCTGGATGCTACTATTCTTAGGTGCTATAACGGCAATTGCGTTATAACAAAACTTAAAAATATTCAGTCCAATTTTATTTTTGTTAACAAAATCCCGCTGTTTTTCATTTAAGCCCATTGTGCTAACAAACATTTTATAATTGCCGTTTAATACTCCTGCTATTCCATCAAAGGGGGTAACTTTTTTCAAATCAATTTTAGAAGTCTTATATAGTGAATCAAAAACAACACTCTCTTGGCTAACAATAGGGAAAACAGCTTCATCAACAGCGGCAAGTAGGTAACCTTTAGTCGGGGTTACTTTTGGCTCTTGGCAGCCCGCAAAAAATATGATAGTAAATAAAAAAACTGCTACAATAGATAAGAGATTAATTTTCATTTCTGTTGTTATTCTTGAAATATGTAATGACAATTCTAAACGTACCGTAAAGGATAAAGACTACACCCAAAATAATACGGAATTTTAACGGAAAATTTATTGGAATGAAATATCCTGCAAGAAAAGCTGCGCCAAGAATTATAAAAATTGTTGCCATTAAATATGCAAGATACTTCATCCAAAACATTTCTAACCCGCTTATTGATTAAGCTTGAACCTAAAAGGTACTACAACCCAAACCATTACAGGTGCTTTATGCTGAATTGCCGGAGTGAAAACAAATTTCATAGCGGCATTAACAGCTGGTTGATTAAATACTTCCGAGTCACTCTTAATAACAACGGCTTTTACAGGTTTGCCTTCTTTATTAACAAGGATTTTTACGTATACAGTTCCTTCGATGCCGGCTCTTTTTGCGAGATCCGGATACTCAGGTTGTGCCGAAACTACAACTTCCGGTTGTTTTTCGACAGGCACGAACTCATTCATTCCCGGTACATCACTCGATGGAGCATCGACTTTTAAATCCTTTGTGATTTGTACATTACCACCACCGCCTTCTCCCACTGGAGAAGAAACCTGACTCATTTGCTGTTGCGTGGCTATTGTCTGCTCTTTAGGTGCTTCTGCATCCGGGACAGGGACAGGTGTACCAACAGTAGGTTTAGCAGCCGGCGCAGAAACCGCAAGTTGCTGTTGTGTTTGATTATTAAGAGATGGAGGAGGTCCGAGATCACTGTATTTTAATATTCTAACCGTATCGATATTACTTTCATCATCTTTAGAAATTGATTGGATGAAAATGTATGTGCCAATTAGAAAAACGTGAATAAGTACAGCGATTGTAAACCCGATGCTGAAATTTTTCGGATATAACTTCTTTAATTCGAAGGCGCCGTATTCCGTCTTGTCTATGGCAATTGTGTTATTATTCATTTTTTACCTCGTTTTTAAGATGCCTTTAATAATGCTTTTGTATCTGTATCAGTCATAGGCGCAATTGAGAAACGCTGCAAGTTAGCTAGATTTAGTTGATCAATTAAGTCAACCATCATGTGATACTTGCTTTTTCTATCGAACTTTAACAGAATAACAAGTTTAGGATTTCCTTGCGCTTCCTTATCGAAAAAGGCTTTCAATCCGCTGAAGTCAATAGATTGAGGCTTGTCTGTAGCTGCTGCATAATAAACTTTATTGTTAGCGTCTACATAAACTGTCAATAAGTTTGACTGCGCGATTTCTATTTTTGTCTTAGCGTCCGGAGGTAAGTTTATCTCCAGAGTCTGTTGTTTAAGTAAGACGGTAGTAAGCATGAAGAACGTCAATAAGAGAAAAGCAACGTCAACCATTGGTGTCATATCTACCCTAACACCGGCTCTTTTTTTCTTGCCTTTCTTTGTGTGACCTTTTGACTTTCCTTCTCTTCCACCGCCAGCGTCAACTCCACTCATTTTTAATTTCCTCTATAATTAAATTATTTCTTATCTACAATTGAATTTGTGATCATGGCAAATCTTGTAATGTTTGTCTTTTGTAAAGTGCCCATTACATCTTCAATAGTTCCATAATCTGCATCTATATCACCTTTTATAACAGTTCTAAGTCTAGGGTCGCTTATACGGGCTTGAACAAGAAGGTCTGCAAGATTTTCAACTTTTACCTGAACCATCCTCTTAAGTTTGGCTTCTTGACCAAATAATCTTGCCATCAATGCTGGAGCATCGACGCCCATATAAATATTCCCAGCTTTGTCAACATATATGGTCATAACATCTGCATCGGGAAGTTTAAAAGCGGAATGCGATGATGGCACTTCAATTTTAACCTGTTGGGCAGGGGAAAACTGCGTAGTAAGCATGAAGAACGTTAACAATAGAAATGCAACGTCAACCATAGGAGTCATATCAATTTTTACAGCTATACGTCCTTTTTTAATTTTTGGCATAGTTAAGCCTCTTTATTTCGATTTTAGAATTTGAATAACATTATAGCTTGCTTCATCAACCATATAAGTAAAATTATCTACTTTATTAACAAAGAAGTTATATGCAACAATTCCAAGGATCGCAGTTATAAGCCCACCGGCTGTATTAATTAGCGCTTCTGAAATACCCGTTGCAAGTTGGATAGCATCCGGAGTACCGGCATGTGCCATTGCGGCAAAAGCTCTAATCATACCGATAACTGTTCCCAAAAGACCAACCATTGTTGCAATTGAAGCTATTGTTGAAAGTGTAATAAGATTTTTTTCTAATAGTGGGGTTTCAAGCATAGATGCTTCTTCAACAGCTCTTTGAACTTCGACTAATTGTTTTTCAGCATCAACTGATTTGCCTTTGCCGGTAAGTTCTTTATATCTTAAAAGGGAGGCTTTAATAACATTTGCTACAGAACCTCTTTGTTTATCACAGCTTTCAATAGCTGCATCGTAGTCTCCACTTTCTAATTGAGCGATAACATCTTTAAAAAAGTTAGGTACTGCTCTTTTTCCACCAGCTTTTTTTAATGTAAGTATTCTTTCAAAAATAATTGCAACATCCATAAGTGAAAGCATAATTAATAAAACGACGAGTGGACCGCCGGTATAAATTGTGCCTAATAAGTTACCGCCTGAGTTCGTACGTCCAACGCCGTCAACAAAGTTGGCAGGATTTCCGAATACAAAATTATAAATTGCTAAAGCAATTAAGAATGCAGCAATAGTTAGGACAGTGATAAAAACAGATTGTTTCATGGGTGATAGTTCTCCATAATTTGTTTAATGTATGTTAATTATTTAACTATTATTATTTCACAAAAGTTATGCCGGGATGTTTGCTCATTTATCAAAGAAATTTCCTTTGAATTGTGCCTATTTTAACGCTGTTAACATTTTGTGTGTAATCAACTTGGTGAAAATATATTAATTTTTTTTCAAAAAGAAATGATTTTTTTTAACTCTTTATTTTTGACTTCGTTATAGTTCTTTCAAATTGAAATGGATTTCATTCAATTACTTTCAATTTGAAATAAAATATTGATTCAAATTTTATATTCTTTTCTTTTCCTCCAAAGAGTTGTAAGCGAGATTCCGAGAATTCTTGCCGCGTCTTTGGGATTGTTAAATTTCTTCAACATTTCAATTATATAATTTTTTTCTACTTCGGCTAGGCTGGGGATAAGTAAGCCAAATTCTTTATTATTGCCATGAAAAATTTCAGAGGGTAGGTTTTCCACTTTAATTACTCGATCCTTTGCCAAAACTATTGAACGATTAATAACGTTCTCAAGCTCTCTTATATTGCCAGGCCATGAATATTCGTTTAATAATTTCATTACATCTGCAGACATTAAAATCTCGCTATCGGGAGAATACTTTTTCAGAAAGTGCTCTACTAACAACGGAATATCCTCTTTCCTTTCTCTTAAAGGCGGTAATTTTATTCTAATTCCACTTAACCGGTAATAAAAATCTTCCCTTAAAT
Organism: Bacteroidota bacterium; assembly: GCA_021793635.1. The sequence goes on along the minus strand of JAJYSI010000173.1, from coordinate 1,977 downwards.
CGCCGCTTTTTATATCATCATCTATATTTCTGTTAGTTGCGCTTATAATTCTAACATTTACTTTTCTTGTAATGCTTTCGCCGACTCTTTCAAACTCCATACTTTGGAGAAACCGCAAAAGCTTAACTTGCATTGCCTTAGGAACTTCGCCTACTTCGTCTAGGAAAACGCTTCCTTGATCTGCCATTTCAAATCTGCCGATTCTATCTTTGGAAGCTCCGGTATACGATCCTTTAATATGTCCGAATACTTCGCTTTCGAAAAGATTCTCAGGCATTGCTGCACAATTTATTGTAATAAAAGTGTTTGATTCTCTTTTGCTGTTTTGATGAATAAATCTTGCAAGGATCTCTTTTCCTGTACCGCTTTCACCTTCAATTAAAACTGGGATATCACTATCGGAAATGTCTTTGCTTAATTTTAAAATTTCGCGCATTTGATAATTATTGGAAATGATTTCGCCGGTTCCAATAGATTCTTCTATCTGCGCTCTTAAACCTTGTACTTCTTTTAAGAGCATGTGATGTTCAAAAACTTTTTCGGAAAGATGAACAAATTCTTTGTGTGTGAAAGGTTTTGTAATATAATCGTACGCTCCCCCCTTGATTGCTTCGACGGCTGTTTCAATTGATCCGTGAGCGGTCATTAAAACAACTGTTGTGTCTGGTGAAATGGTTTTTAATTGCGAAAGAACCTGAAGCCCGTCAATCGGCTCCATTTTCAAATCTATAAAAGCAATATCAAAATAAATTTCTTGCGCTCTTTTTAATGCTTCTACCGGACTGCTGAAAATTTCGGGTAAAAAATTTTGCGAGCTTAAAGATAGTTCTATTACTTTTAAAATATTTATCTCATCGTCAACAACTAAAACTTTGCTTCTATTCATTCCTTCGAACCGGTAAAATTATTTCAAACTTACTGCCCACGCCGGGCTCACTGTAAACATTTATCGAGCCTTTGTGAAGCTCGATTATTTCCTTTGCAATCGTTAATCCTAAACCAACACTGCCGGGACGGCTCCCGCTTACCTGGACAAACTTATCAAAAATTTTATCAATATATTCCGGGCTTATTCCGGTACCTGTATCAGAAATCGTAATTATAACGTTACCATTTTTAGCCGAAGCATTTACATTTATATCGCCGCCCTTGTCTGTAAACTTTATTGAGTTGCCGATAAAATTTCCGATTGCTCTTATTAAATAATCATAGTCTGCTAAAATTGGCGGCAGCATTTTATCTGTAGAATAGTTAAGCGAAATTTTCTTTTCTTTACATTGAAGTGAAAATGATTTGATGCATTCTTCAATTAAAGGATTTACCTTAAGCGCTTCAAAATTAAGCTGGATTCCTCCGGATTCAATGCGAGACAATTCTAAAATCTCCTTTACCAAACGATTAAGCCGGTCGTAATCCTCCTTCATGGAAAAAATAAGTTCCTTTTGCTTTATGGAAAGCTCCCCTACAACACCGTCTTCAAGAATTCCTATCGCCATTCCCATAGAAGTTAAAGGTGTTTTAAGCTCGTGAGAAACCTTTGCAACAAATTCCGACTTCAGTCTATCAAGCTCTTCATATTTTGTGATATCGCTAAAGACAATCAAAGCAGCGTTTATATCACTCTCCGGTAGTATAATCGAGGAATATCTTATTTTATAAAATCTCACTCTTCCGTTCGTATCAATAATTCTTAAAACATTTTCATCTTCATCTGAATTTATTGATGAGGCGGAAGTTACATATTTCTTTATATCCTTATAAATTTTTTCGTCTTTAATAACTTCATTTAAAAATACTTTTTCGGATTTCAAATTTCCAAAATCTTCTTTGAAAGCTTTATTTGCTAGAAGAATTTCCATACTGCTGTTAACCATTAATACCGGATCGTTAATACTTTCGATAATGACATCTGATTTTCTTTTTTCATAAAGAATTTTATTGATGTTCAGCTCTTCATATTTCTTTAGTTTGCCAACC
>JAJYSI010000172.1 GCA_021793635.1 Bacteroidota bacterium | reverse complement strand
GGGAATCTCACATTTTTATTAAATCTGGAAAAAGTAAATTTTATTCAAAATACCAACGAGTACCTTTCAGAAGTTAACAACAAGCTTAACATCGGCGGTATTTACGCAGGGCATTTTGAGACAAGCTACCTAAGGCATCAAAGCTTTCTTAAAAAATATCCGTATTATTTTGGGCAGTTGTTTTATTTTACGGATTTTTTATTTAACCGTGTACTTTCAAAATTAAGTTTAACGAAAAAGATATATTCTTGGTTGACTAAGGGCGCTCATAAAGTGCTTCCGCTTGCAGAAGGCTTAGGCAGGCTTTATTACAGCGGATTTGAAGTGCTTAATCTAAAAATAATAAACGGAACCATGTTCTTTATTGTAAAAAAAATTAAGAAACCGGTTAGTAATGCAGAGCCGTCCATCGGTTTAATTTTTAAGATGACAAGATTAGGAAAGGGAGGAAAGCCGATCTTTGTATACAAGGTAAGAACAATGCATGCATACTCTGAATATCTGCAAGAGTTTATTTACAAAAAGTTTGATCTGCAGGAAGGCGGTAAATTTAAGAATGATTTCCGTATTACATTCTGGGGAAGTATACTAAGAAAGCTGTGGATTGATGAGCTGCCGATGATTTACAATTTATTAAAAGGCGATCTAAAGCTTGTCGGACCCAGACCTTTAAGCCAGCATTACTTTAACTTGTACAGTGAAGAACTAAAGAAGAAGAGACTCCAATGCAAGCCAGGTTTAATTCCTCCTTTTTATGCAGATAATCCCAAGACCTTAGATGAGATAATGAAATCAGAACAGAAGTATTTAGTATCTTACAGCGAGAGCTTTATTGCTACCGATATAAAATATTTCTTCCACTGCTTCCATAACATTTTATTCAACGGAGCGAGAAGCAATTAAAATAATGCCGGTTAAATATTTAAGCCGGTTCTCAACAAATATCTACCTTCCAATACCACACACATCTGCAATTAGTAATATTCAATTACGGAAATTGCATTGCCCCAATATACCAATCACCAGTCAACCGAGAATTTCCTAAAATATCGGTTGTAAAATACTGAGATAAATCTTTCCCTTTCATATTTCCAGAAGTAACCTTAAAGTTTGTTACCGTTTCCGAATTATAAGGAGCGGCAAATGAAATAGGACCATTCTGTGAATTAACATCATATCCCATTCCTTGCCATGTAGACCACAAAATATCTATTGATTCAGTCCAATCATTCCAAGCTCTGTTTCTGCTGTACCAATGGTTATAATCCGACACGAGATAATTTATCGAAGACGGGTTAACCATTAAAATTTCCTTTGAAGCAGAAACATCATTCACAACTATATTGTTTTCAATAACCAGCGTATCCATATTCGAAAATAACAGACATGCTGCTTTCGGACTTCCGTTTAGAATTGTGTTATTAAATAATCTTACACTTGTATGATAACCGGGGTTACCAACAAAATTAAACCCATCCCACGCGGTAGTATTTCCGCAAACCACATTATTATAAATTAAAAATCTGTTTGAGTAGCATCCGGCAGTATAAATTGCGGTGCCGTTATAAATTGCAGAAGGCTCAACATCGTAAAAGAAATTACCGGCAATTACAGTCTGCAAATTTTCCGGCGAACCTTCCTTATACCATTGCATACAGTCGATATGCCAAGTAGTGCCGTTAAGCCCTCTTAAATGGATCTTATTACCGGTAATGGTATGCCCTCCGCCTCCAAACTCAACATCAATACCATCCTGATCATTCTGAGTAGTTTCATTTACAGAATTAAGAAGCGTTTCGATATAGTTATTAGTTACGTAGATGCTTGTATCTCCGCGTAAAAAAAGCGGTGCACAATGTCCATCCGTTAGTAGATGGCAGCTATCGATATAACAATTGCTGGAATTCGATACGAGCAAGTTATAGCAGTATTTATTATTGTTATCGATACTCCAGTTAACAGTAATACCGCTTAATTTAATATTACTGCAGCCATCAATAGCAAGGGAAGAGCTGTAGTTGTTTATTCCGCTCGCCGAATAGATTACCTTTCCATTATGTCCCGGATCTTTTCCGGCAGTGATTGTAATGATCCCATCCGGACGAATATTTTTTATAAAGTCCTGAGGATAAATTACAGAATCAATACCGCCGGAAATATAAATTGTATCCCCGCCTTTAATTAAAGACCAATTCAATTTAGAAAGTGAAGCTGCAGCATTAGTCCAGCTTGAACCTGAGCCGTTGCCGGCGGCATATTTATCAACATAATAAGTATTGCCGGCAGTTATAAACTCCAGCTTTGGATTGATAGATTCACCCTCAGCTATTACACTTTCGATATAAGCTTTTTTTAAATACCCGAGAGTTAAATTCTCTCCCAGATCTTCAATGCTGAAGCCAATGATATTTGAGTATCTAAGGGATAAGTATGCAATTTGTTTTGCCCAGGTTAAAAAGTCTAATTGATAAGGTTCGGAATAATTGCATGAAGGACAAATCGGCGGAGTATTGCTGGGCGGCATTAACGAAATGCAAACAGTAATGCCGGAAATTTTTGCTTTAGGAAGAAAAAATTGTAAGTCCTCCCAATCGTTTGGATTTTTTATTTCATAATTATAAGTTGAAACATTTGAGGTAGCTAATTTACGAAGCAATGAATCGATGTTAATATGGGAATTATAATTAGTATGTGCCGAAGCTGAACTGCAAAATAAAATAATTAGGAACCAAAAGAGAGCTTTCCATAATGAATCAGTAAAAGAGATTATTAGATTCCGAAAATTTCTGCTGTATAATTTCATTTTAAATGCTCAACATAGAATGCAGTTTTATTGTACGGGGTAAAAAGTATTTTTGCTTCAAAGGTAAATATATCATTTTTTATTTAATGAGAATCATCTTCTTAGTAGAAACAAAATCACCGGATTGAAGGCGGCAAAAATAAACTCCGCTGGATAAACCGGAAGCATTAAAAACAACTTTGTAATTACCAGCGTTCTCATGTTCATCTAGAAGAGTTTTTACTTCTCTTCCTAGAATGTTAAATATTTTAATGGTAACCAAATTACTCTTAGGAATAGAGTAATAAATTTTTGTAGTTGGATTAAACGGATTAGGGAAGTTCTGACTAAGCCGATAACTCTGAGGAATTAAACTTGAATCGACTGAGGCAGAAGTGATGTTGCTTCTGAAAGTAAAATTATCAAAATCGTAATCAGTTAGGCTGCCGCTTGCAGATGAATCTAACTTGATTTCTATTTTATTTATGTAGCTATAATTCAAAGTTAGAATTTCCCATGAAAAAATATTTGAAAATGAGCGGGAATATTTTAAGATAGAATTATACCATCCTTCAATAATAAGTCCGGAGGTGCTTTCCTCACTTACCTGGTATGCAGCAAAATTTATTAGACTTAAAGGCACGGCGTTAGGTGAAGTTATAGTAATTTTATCAACGCCCGGATTTTGAAATACATAATACAGGCTTACAGAGTTTATATTAAAATTATATCCGTAATTTGTATAAAAAGATTCATTGCTTGAAAAAGAATAACCATTAACAGAGAAACTTGAATCTATCTTGTGATTGCTGTTCCAGCCAAGACTGTCGAAAGAAACTATCTGCTGACCTTGCAATGCTGCGGTCATAAACAGAAGCAGAGAAATAATATTTATCTGTACAAATTTCATTTCTTTATCTGCATCGAATTAAGAGTTAATGATAAATGTTAATAAATCAGTTAATGAATACTTATCAAAAGTAAAATAGACTGTTTAAGTATTTTAGAAGGAATAATCTTTCTGACTATATTATATAATAATGATTATTCCGAAGAACTCAAATATTTTTTTGCTTAAAGGATAATAGAGCCTATAATTGGCATTACTTTACAGAAGTTTTGAAAGAAATGATTCTCTGAAATGTAAGGGACCGAATTAAGACATTATTATATATTTACTCTTAAGACTGATAATGGTGATATACATTTTGCTGCGGCGAAATAGTTTGTACATTCAACTTTTTTAATTCGCACACCAACAAAAATCTGCGCTGCAAAACCTACAATCCAAACGCAGTTAAGTTTCTCGATTCATCCGTAATATATAAAACTCCGTTATCCACTATCGGGCTTTCCCAATGAATACTTCCTATATTATTACTGCGCCAGAGCTGTTTGCCGGTTACGGGATTTAGCGCTCGAATACTTCCGCTTACTGCACAGAACAAAATATTATTCGCAATTATCGGCGAGCTGCTTCCTTCCGATTGCTGCCACTGCAATTGTAGGAAAGGCATTCCGGAAGCGTTTATCTGAAGCTTGAACGCAGCAAGACCATGATATGTTCCAATGAAAATCCATGATGTTTTGTCTTTAGGATTTACCCAAACCGCAGGCTGAGAAAAAACCATTTCGCCGGAAGGCACATCTATTATCTTACCAATCTCACCGCCGACATTACCCGGACCGCCTTTGCCGCTAAGATTATCAAGATTGATTAACCTAAGTTTTCTATCCTTACCGGATTGAACGGCAAGATCTTTAATCTTACAATTTGCCGGTGCCGAAATTATTGCCGGTGCAGTACTTCCTAAATCTAAATCTCTTCTATCCAGCTCTTCAAAATTTGTGGGAGTATAGCTGTCCACAGGAAATCCATTTATGCCAGTACCATTTGGATTTATAGCTAATACTGCATCGCCCCAATTATGTCCGCTTGGATTAAACGGACCATTACCGGTTGCAAAATAAATTCTATTAGTACGTGCATCAAAGATAACTCCAGGTCTTGCCCAAACAGCAGTTTGAACTGCCGACCAATCAGGCTTGCCGGGGCGTTCAACAAAATGTACTGTTTGATTACTTCCATTTGCGTTAAAGACATTCTGCTTACCGCTGCTTAAATTTATCGTGGTTACATGTCCTTGATAATCTCCTCTATCTCCTAAATATCCTCCGTTAGCAACATAAAGGAAAGATGTACCTTGCTTGTCGGTTGCAATTGCAAGTGCAGATGAACCTTTTTCATTAAATGGCTTTAGAGTACACAACTCAGGCCACCCGCCGCTTTTAATTTCATTTCCATTATTAACTTGATATTTGTGAACATAGCCATCCAAGCCGTAGCTGTATACAAATTTTTTATTTTGATCTACGGCAGGTGATGAGGTAGTGTAAGTATCATTAAAGCCGTTATTGATTCTATAACTTCCTGTACCGTATTGATGCGACCAAATTGTCTTTCCGTTTGCTGCATTCAAACCAATAATATGTCCGTCTTTAGTAGTTACAAAAATCATATTGATAGTGCCTGAACTTGTCATAACATTGCTTAAATATGCCGGAGCACCATCTGCAATCGAAGGAAGCGAAACTTTGAAAAGCTGATGAAGCCTTCCGACACTTTGCGTAGAGATTTTTTTCTCCTTAGTATCATTTCCGTTGTGCTGAGGATTGAAATCAAACTGAAGCCAATCATATTCATCTGAGTAACGGAAACTATTTTTAATATTATTATTTTTAGAGGGTACCGGTTGAGCATAGTAAGCCGGCATATCGATAAAAACAACTGAAAATATTAAAGCAAGGATAAATATTTTTATTCGGGACGAGAAAATCTTTATTACTGAAAGTTTCAACATAAAAGTCTTAAAGGTATTTTTGGTGCATTTCATGTTCATATTAATCTCCTGAATTGAAAGCAAATAAAATCGGGATAATTTATGATGAAAACATAATTCGAGATTGATGTTTGTATCACACTGTGCTTTGCCTCTTCAAAAATAAAAATAACTTTTTCGATCTTTAATTTTCGATAATTTAATATTTCATTAAGGAGTTTAATAACATGAGAGATGATTTAATTGTATCAAGCTCAATTGAGATTAATACCGAGCCATCAAAGATTTGGGAGGCTCTGATAAATCCGGAAATTATAAAAGAATATCTATTCGGAACAAAAACTATTACAGATTGGAAAATAGGAAGCGGGATAATTTTCCAGGGTGAATATCAAGGACAGAAATATCAGGATAAAGGCATTATAAAGGAATTCAAATTAAACAAAAAAATAAGTTATAGTTATTGGAGCGGCTTTACCGGCTTGGATGATAAACCAGAAAATTATTCTTTGATCACTTATGATTTGGAGATAATAAAGGACAAGAAAACTAAGCTAACCTGGACACAAAAAGGTTTTGCTAACGAGCGGGGATACGAGCATTCAAAAAACGGATTGAAAGATTTACTAGCTAAAATCAAAGCCATTGCGGAAAGAGAAAATATTATCGGGTAATATCATTCTAAATTGAATTTAATTTTTGAAGTAGTTAGGTTTGCAAAAAAAATTATCCGGATTTGATTTAAAATGCCGGAGAACAATAGAGGATATCAATTTCAAATTATCAAGAGGTTAGCGTGAAATATAGAAAATTAGGAAACACCGGTGTAAGCTTATCTGCAATCGGATTAGGCTGTATGGGCATGAGCCACGCCTACGGTATCGGCAATGATGAAGAATCGATTGCAGTCCTTAATAGAGCGTTGGATTTAGGAATAAATTTTTGGGATACGGCAGATTTTTACGGCAGCGGAAAAAATGAAGAGCTTGTATCCAAGGTTCTTTCAAAAAACAGAGACAAAGTTTTTATAGCGACGAAATTCGGTTTTAGAGTTAAGGAAGGAATAAAAGATTTTAAGAGCATGGATGATGCTTATCTTGACTGCTCACCGGCTTATATTAAAAAAGCTGTTGAAGCAAGCCTGCGCAGACTTAATGTAGATACAATTGATCTTTATTATGCTCACCGCATAGATCCAAAAGTTCCTGTCGAAGAAACAGTAGGCGCAATGGCAGATCTTGTACGTGAAGGTAAAGTTAAATACCTTGGCTTATCTGAGGCATCTGCCGAGTCAATTAGAAGAGCAAATGCGGTGCATCCGATTGCGGCTTTGCAAAGCGAATATTCTTTACTGACAAGAGATTTGGAAAAAGAGATACTTCCGGTTTGCAGAAATTTAGGAATTACATTAGTACCGTTTAGTCCGCTTGCAAGAGGATTGATTACAAATACAATAAAAAGAGAAAGCCTGCCGGAGAATGATTTCAGAAAGACAATACCGCGCTTTA
>JAJYSI010000171.1:4232-7144 GCA_021793635.1 Bacteroidota bacterium | reverse complement strand
CTCCGTCATTAAAAATATTACAGTTCTGATAGATCTCAATAAATGAAGTCCCTTTATGTGCAGCTGCGCGTTTTATGATTGATTGAAGATGTTTAGGGTCTCGATCTAAAGCACGGGCAATAAAGGATGCACCAGCGCCTATGCTCAATGATAGAGGATTGAAAGGAAAATCAACGCTGCCGAAAGGAGTACTTTTAGTCTTCTTCCCTTTCTCTGAAGTTGGAGAATATTGTCCTTTGGTTAAACCATAAATTTTGTTATTAAAGAGAAGAATATTTATATCTATATTTCTTCTGCAAGCATGAATAAAATGATTTCCTCCTATACTTAATAAATCGCCATCGCCAGTTGCTACCCATACTGAAAGATCAGGATTATTTATTTTTACCCCAGTAGCTATTGCAGGCGCTCGACCATGAATACTATGCATCCCATAAGTTTCCATGTAATATGGAAATCTTGAAGAACAACCGATACCCGAAACCCAGACCATTTTTTCTTTTTTGATCCCAAGCTCCGGTGCTATTCTTTGCATAGCCGCCAGGATTGCGTAATCTCCGCATCCTGGACACCATCTGACATCTTGAGATGTAGCAAAGTCTTTAGATGAATATTTTATTTCTGTGGTCAAGTTTTCTTTTGTCCCATTGTCAATCATCTTAAATTCCTTTCAAAACATTTTCAATTTTAGTTCCTATTTCAGAAGACTTGAACGGAAGTCCTTGAATTTTTGTGAACGAATCAATATCAACCAAATATTCAGCTTTCAAAAACTTTGCAAGTTGTCCCATATTTAATTCCGGACACACAATGTGCTTATATCTTTTAAGTACCTCTTCGGTATTTTTTGGAAAGGGATTTAGATATTTCAAGTGTGCCTGAGCTACTTTTTTACCATTTTTTCTAACTCGTGTTACAGCCTCTGATATTGAACCGAAAGTCCCACCCCACCCAATAACTAAAAGATCAGCATCTATATCACCTGTAACTTCAAGTTCAGGAATATCGTTCTCAATATTCTTAACTTTTTGGGCGCGCAAGCGAATCATGAATTCATGGTTTTCGGGATCATAGCTAACATTGCCACTAATATTTGCCTTTTCCAAACCACCTAACCGATGCTCCAAACCCGGAGTTCCGGGTAGCGCCCATGGGCGAGTTAAATTTTCATCCCTTAGGTAGGGTGCAAAGCCTTCCTTTTCTGTTCTAAATTTAACTTTTATTTCAGGTATTTCCTCGGGGTTAGGAATTAACCACGGCTCTGAACCATTAGCAATATATCCGTCGGATAGATAAAGTACTGGCACCATATATTTTGTTGCAAGACGTGTAGCTTCCAATGCCATATTAAAACACTCCGCTGGTGTTGACGGAGCAATGACAACAACCGGCGCTTCTCCGTTCCTACCGTTTATTGCTTGTTGTAAATCCGATTGCTCTGTTTTTGTCGGAAGCCCAGTACTAGGTCCACCTCGTTGAACATCTATAATAATTATGGGTAGCTCAGTCATTATTGCTAAACCAATGGCTTCGGTTTTTAATGCCAAACCGGGACCGCTTGTTGTAGTGATTGCTAATGCCCCAGTAAATGTGGCGCCTATCGATGCTGTTATTGCTGCAATTTCATCTTCAGCCTGAAAAGTTCTAACTCCAAAATTTTTATGTTTGCTTAGCTCGTGCAAAATATCAGATGCAGGTGTTATAGGATAAGAACCAAGGAACAATGGCAAGCCAGATTTCACGGATGCAGTTACAAATCCTATTGCCAACGCTTCGTTACCAGAAATATTTCTGTAAACTCCTTTGGGAAGTTTTGCCGGTTCAACTTGATAACGGGTTGTGAATAATTCGGTATTCTCTCCAAAATAATATCCCGCCATTAAAGCTTTTTCATTAGCTGATCCAATCAGCGGTGAGTCCTTAAATTTATCTTTTATCCATTTCAATGTGGGTTCAAAAGGGCGGCTATATAGCCAATACATCATGCCGAGAGCAAAAAAGTTTTTGCATCTGCCAATTTCCTTTGCAGAAAGACCGCTATCTTCAAGGGCTTTATTTGTCAGCTTACTCAAAGGGACCTGGATAACATTGTAGCCTTCTAAACTTCCGTCTTCCAAAGGATTAGTTTCATATCCCGCAAGCTTTAGATTTTTTGAATCAAAAGCATTAATATTTATAATTATATAGGCATTATGTTTTAGATCTTTAACGTTTACTTTCAATGCGGCTGGGTTCATAGCTACTAAAACATCCGGCGAATCGCCCGGAGTTTGAATATCCATGCTGCTAAAGTGCAATTGAAATCCGCTTACTCCGTAAGTAGTACCGATCGGCGCACGTATTTCGGCGGGATAATCAGGCAGGGTACTTAAGTCGTTCCCCACAAGAGCAGTTGTATTCGTAAATTGCATTCCGGTTAATTGCATTCCATCACCTGAATCTCCTGCAAATCGAACCGTAACGTCCGAAAGTTCAAGGATTTCTTTTCCCATTTTCATAGATATTCCTTATCCTTCATTTTAAGTATAAATTTTAGCTTAAGATTGATCCGCAATCTTGAAGTTGAAAGGTTTATTTATAGAAACCTTTTTGTAATTAGAAAGTTAAACAAATTTTAATATAAAATAGTGTGAGATGTTTTACATAAAAAAAGGAACAAGCTTTAAAGAGCTTGTTCCTTTAATAGAGGAAAATTAAAGAAGGAGGGAAAAATTAATTTACCTGCCAGGTGTTTCCGGCAAATAACACTTTTTCAAGATCGCCCTTTCCTTTTTTATTTGTTACAGTATTTACCTGTGCTTCAACTTCGCCATCGTAAGTAGGTTTGGTAATTTGTCTGAATACTCCAATCGGTGTCGGCATTGTTGGGTCTTCTGTTAAATTAGCCAACAAAGTAGCAAGCACGGGGCTTT
>JAJYSI010000171.1:0-4222 GCA_021793635.1 Bacteroidota bacterium | reverse complement strand
ATCAAATCCAACATGAACTATGACATCTTCAATCCGGAATTTACCATTACCTATTTCCACCGCCTTTGGCTTAGCGCCATCCATTACAATACCTTTGTTTTTATTAACTCCAAATATCATTGGTTTACCATGTTCAAGTACAAGCACATTATCGTCTTTTGTTTTTTTGTCGGTAAGAATATCAAAAGCACCATCGTTAAAGATACTGCAATTTTGGAAAATCTCTACGAACGCTGTTCCTTTATGAGCAGCTGCGCGTTTAATCATCTCTTGAAGATGTTTAGTATCTCGATCAAGAGACCTAGCGACAAATGTTGCTCCCGAACCTAGCGCAAGCGAAATAGGATTAAACGGATAATCCACACTTCCGTAAGGAGAAGTCTTGGTGATTTTACCTTTTTCAGAAGTCGGTGAATATTGTCCTTTCGTTAATCCATAAATTCTATTATTAAAAAGGAGAATTTTAAGATCAACATTTCTTCGGCAAGTATGAATAAAATGATTTCCTCCAATGCTAAGCAAATCGCCGTCACCGGCAGCAACCCAAACAGAAAGTTCTGGATGACTAACTTTTACTCCGGTTGCAATTGCAGGGGCTCTTCCGTGAATTCCGTGAAATCCATAAGTGTTCATGTAATATGGGAATCTTGATGAGCAACCGATGCCTGAAATCCAAACAATATTTTCTTTTTTAATTCCGACTAAGTCCGGAAAAGAGCGTTGAACTTGCGCTAATATTGAATAATCGCCGCATCCCGGACACCATCTGACATCCTGATCAGTAGCGAAATCTTTAGCAGTAATTTTTAAATCTTTAACTTCTATTTTATCAGTCATTATTCTTTCCTCCGAGAATTTCTTTAATTTTATCTTCAATGTCGGATACTCTAAACGGTAGTCCTCGCATAATATTTAATTGCATTATTGGAATTAAAAATTCGCTGCGTAATATTTTTGCAAGTTGCCCAAGATTTATTTCCGGTAGAAGAACATTCTTAAATCCTTTTAGAACATATTCTGTATTTTTTGGTAAAGGGTTCAAATATTTCAGATGAGCCTGGGAAACATTATATCCGGCTTGCCTAGCCTTGATTACCGCTTCTTTAATTGCTCCCAATGTTCCGCCCCAACCTAATACAAGCAATTCGCCTTCCATATCGCCGTCAACAGTTAAATCAGGAATATCATTTACCATATTTTTAACTTTTTGGGCTCTAAGATTTATCATCAAGTCATGGTTATCCGGATCGTAGCTTACAGTGCCAGATATATTTGCTTTCTCAAGTCCGCCGATTCGGTGGTCTAATCCGGGCGTTCCTGGCTTAGCCCATGGGCGTGAAAGATTCTCATCTCTTAAATATGGTGCAAAACCTTCCTTCTCGGTTCTAAACTTAACCGGAATTTCCGGTAGTTCATTTACGTGAGGAATTTTCCAAGGTTCGGATCCATTAGCAAGGTAACCATCAGTTAATAGAATCACAGGAGACATATATTTTATAGCTAATTTTGAAGCTTCCATTGCCATTGTAAAACAATCGCTTGGAGTAGAAGCAGCTAATACAGCTACAGGCGCTTCACCATTTCTCCCGTAAATTGCTTGAAGAAGGTCAGCTTGCTCTGTTTTAGTTGGGAGTCCGGTACTCGGCCCACCCCGTTGAACATCAATAATAACAAGAGGAAGTTCGGTCATCAGAGCCAAACCGATAGCTTCGGTTTTTAATGCAAGGCCAGGCCCGCTTGTCGTTGTAATCGCAAGATTACCGGCAAAGGAGGCGCCGATAGCAGAGGTAATCCCCGCAATTTCATCTTCAGCCTGTACAGTTTTAACGCCGAAGTTTTTATAATTACTTAAATATTGTAAAATTTCAGTGGCTGGTGTTATTGGATATGATCCGAGGAATAAAGGCAATCCGCTTTTCACTGAAGCTGCTAGAAAACCAAGCGCAGTAGCTTCATTACCGGAAATACTTCTGTAAGTCCCTTTTGGAAGTTTTGCCGGTTCAATTGAATACCGTGTATTAAATATTTCAGTATTCTCGCCATAATTATAACCTGCTGTTAAAGCTTTTGTATTTGCATCAACAAACTCAGGTGTTTTGCTAAACTTTTTTTGTATCCAATTTAATGTTTGAGCGAGAGGTCTATCAAAAAGCCAATACATAAGTCCAAGAGCAAAAAAGTTTTTGCATCTTGAAACTTCTTTAGGTGAAAGTGAAGACCCTTCCAGGGCTTTAGCGGTTAATGAGGCAATCGGAACCGGAAAAACTTCAAACCCTTCATAAGAATCGTCTTCAAGTGGATTCGTTTCATACTTTGCAAGTTGAAGATTTTTTCTATCGAATGCATCAGTGTTAACGATTATTGTAGCGCCGGGTTTTAATTCACTTAAGTTTTTTTTGACGGCAGCAGGATTCATAGCAACAAGCACATCCGGTCTATCGCCTGGGGTATGAATGTCACTGCTACTAAAATGAAGTTGGAATCCGCTAACCCCGTAAACAGTTCCTATTGGGGCACGAATTTCTGCAGGATAATCTGGTAAAGTGCTAAGGTCATTCCCCATTAAAGCTGTAGTATCGCTAAATTGACTTCCGGTAAGCTGCATTCCATCTCCAGAGTCGCCTGCAAAACGAACAGTAACTTCAGATAAACTTTGAACTTCTTTTTCTTTGGGCATATTTGGTCTCTTAAAAATTGATAATTAAAACTACTAACTTTAAAACCATATACCGTGCCATTTGTAAATGAATTTATATTTAAGATAAAAAGCGTTATAAGTATGAGAATTTTGTTTTTCTTCAGATGGACACCTCAATTTTCTTCGAAAATAGATTCCATTTACATAAATTTACATAAAAATGAAGAATACGAGTTTTGGTTTATAGAATCATAAAATTAAAGATGAGTAGATTTTCTCAACATCGGGAATTGTTTTTTTTGATTAGGGAATTTTAATAGAAAATTAGCTAAAGCATAAAGAGGTTGTGTGAAAATTCAGAAGTGATGAATAAACATTCTAATTATGGCTTTGAAATATAACTACATTAATATGTCTTTTTATTGCCCCGACATTTATGCCGGGTTGATATAAGTGTAGTATGTCGAATTAACCTCAACTGCATTGAAGTACTCAGTATAATATTCAAGCCAATCAAAAGTTTTGGATTGTGTCTTAGGATAGAAGGTCCCTACCCAATCTTTATAAGACCAGCCGGATGTTCCGATTTTTAGATCGTTCATAGAAAATCAAATTTAAATAATTCTTTCAAGGGGCACTTGAAAGAGTCTAATTTTATCATCGCTTCTGACGGCAGCATTATTCATGGCAGTAATATTGTCGGTCAACTGAGAGAGAACCTCTTCACTTTGAAGTGCAATCATCCTCACAGCATTGTAACCGGGGAATGTTCTTGTCCCAAGATGAGCATCTGATTGATGTCCTTTCCCTTTTACATTTCCCCACTCGGTGTAGTAATCAATTTTTAATTCATTAAACAGGTTATCGATTCTATCATCAAGGATATCATGATAAACAATAAAAATAACTTTCATTTTACTCACCTTTTATTTTAGTGATTACAAAATCAATTTCGTTTCCTGAGTAGTATTTTTCCAAAAAATGTTTTAATATAAGAAAGCGATAGGTCATCAAGAATTGTATAAACAACAGGTACTACAACCAATGTTAGAATTGTTGAAGTTATCAAACCTCCGATTACCGCCTGCCCCATCGGCGCTCGAAATTCTGCACCTTCTCCAAGTCCTAAAGCTACCGGCATCATTCCGAAGATCATTGCAAATGTGGTCATTAATATTGGACGAAGTCTAGTAGGCCCTGCTTTTAATAATGCTTCTGTCCGTGAAAGCCCGCGTCCACGCAATACATTAGTAAAATCAACTAGTAAAATCCCGTTTTTCGTTACCAATCCCATCAGCATTATTATGCCAATCAACGAAATTACTGAAATAGAATTCCCGAAAATCAATAACATTAACACGGCTCCTATTATTGACATAGGCAAGGCAAGCATTATAGAGAAGGGGTGGATAAAGCTTTCAAACTGCGCCGCAAGCACTATGTAAACAAATACAATTGCCAGAGCCAATGAAAGCAAAATATTCCCGAAAGCTTCTTCCTGCTGCTGCCCTTCTCCTGTTGTACTGACAGAATAACCGGGTTCAAAGTTCATTTCTTTGGTTTCTTTTTGGATATCATTTAAAA
>JAJYSI010000170.1 GCA_021793635.1 Bacteroidota bacterium | reverse complement strand
CATCGGAATTAAACCAGGAAGAACATATTAATTCGGAATCTACGCAACATAATTTAGTTATTGTAAAGATCGCAATGATTGATCTTTATAAAATATTCGGATTAACTTCCAAGCCGCGCTCTGAAGACGACAGAATAATTGTTGTAGAGATGAATAATCAATTTTTATGCTTTATAGTCGATAAGATCTGCAACATTTATAGTTTAGATAAAGACATTATCAGCGAAATGGAATTCGAACCATTCAAGAGGATAATCCATCTTTCCGGCATTCTAAAATTAAAAAAGAAAAATTTATTTCTATTAGACTTTAGTAGTATAGCTTCATCTGAGATAAAAAAAGATGAAAGTCAATCATTTACTAAGGAAAATTCAGAAGAAGAAGAAGAATGATGCATTGAAAAGAAACCATGTTAAACATGAGAAATAATTAAATCAGAATCTCCCAAAAATAAATGTTTTTGTTGATAAATGGAAGGCTCGGACTTTTCAATTCATAAATGTGTGAAAGAATAATTAAGAGTATTATGTGACTCACGTGGCGAAGCAATATATAATCAGAATGTACAACAATAAATAAAAGAATATGCAAATACCATTTTTAGATCTTAAAACGCAATACCTAAATATTAAACCCGAAATAGATAAAGCATTACAGGCTGTATTTGACAAATCGGCATTCGTGCTGGGAGAGTCTGTTTCGGAATTTGAAAAAGAATTTGCCAAGGCACATGGAGTTCAGCATTGTATTGCATTAAATTCCGGCACTGCGGGAAATCATGCTGCATTATGGTCATTAGGTATTAAACCTGGTGATGAAGTTATTATTCCGGTGAATACTTTTATAGCCACAGCATGGGGTGCAATTTTATGCGGTGCCAAACCTGTTTTTGTCGATTGTGAATCTGACAGTTATAATCTAAATGCTGATTTAATTCAAAGCAAAATCACCCCAAAAACAAAAGCTATTGTTGCAGTACATCTTTACGGACAGCCGGCAGACTTGGATTCTATTAAAGCTGTTGCTGACAAGCATAACTTAGTCTTGGTTGAAGATGCAGCTCAAGCACACATAGCAGAGTACAAAGGTAAAAGGATTGGAGGATTCGGCGAAGCAGCATCTTTTAGTTTTTATCCAGGTAAAAATCTTGGGGCTTACGGCGAAGGCGGTGCAGTAGTTACAAATAACCCTGAGCTCGCAAGGAAGCTGCGTATGATTAGAGATCACGGCTCGCAAAATAAATATCAGCATGAAATATTCGGACACAACTATCGAATGGAAGGAATACAAGGTGCAATATTAGGCGTTAAGCTAAAGCATCTGGAAGATTGGACGCAAAAGAGAAGAAATGCGGCAGATAAATATTTTCGCCATCTTTCCCAAAATCTGAAAATAAAATTGCCAAAGGAAATGCCCTACGCAAAACATGTCTACCATTTATTTGTAATTCAAGTTTTAGGCAGTGAAAATGAATTAAGGAATTCTTTGGCAAACTATTTAAAGGAAAAAGGAATCAATACCGGTTTGCATTATCCAATACCTCTGCATTTACAAGAATGCTTTAGATACCTTAGTTATAAAAAAGGAGACTTCCCCATTGCCGAAAATTTAGCCGATAACTGTTTATCTCTGCCAATTTATCCAGAACTTAATGATGAACAGATAGAATATGTATGTACAAGTATTAATAATTTCTTTGATTGAAACTTTCATAATGCCAAGTTTATTTATAGATAAAAGTATTAACTAAAAAATTCTTCTTAATAATTGATAAGCACCGAAAAAAATATTGAGCTATTTAACATCGATAAAGATTTTGATAGATCACTCAATATAATCAAGAGGATGTATTTTAACGGAAGTATATTTATTTATCCGACTGATACAATTTATTGCATTGGTGCTAATCCTTTTAACTTAATTGCCGTATATAAAATTCAAAAAATTATAAGACAGTTTTCCTTAACCGAATCTACATTACTGCTGGATAATTTAAATAGCTTGTCACGATACATTGATATTTCTTCCGAAAGACATTTCGATTTATTATTCTCAGTATGGCCAAATCCGGTTCGAATTATTTTCAAGTTAAATCCTCAATATCAGGAAATATTTAAAGTTCATAAAGCTGCTTTTCAAATCCCAAATAACAGGTTTAGTTTGAAGCTGCTCGAAGAAATTAAATCTCCATTGTTAAGTATTAGATTGGACGACACCAAAAATATAACTTGTAAAAGTTATGAAATACTAAAAGATGAATACTCAAATTATGTTGATGCTTTCTTCTTTACTCAGAAGGAATTCTTCAACCTTGATACGGCACTAATTGATTTGACAAATGAAGAACCAATTATACTAAGGAAAAACAAAATTAATTTGGATAACATTTTTAACAAGTACTTCTATAAATACAATCCGATAAAGAGTCTTACCTTCTGAAAAACACTTATTGACTCATTAATTTAATTGGCAAAACGCATAAATACGGACAATATCATTTATTCCGCTATGGTAAGAACCACAAAATATAAATATTTCTTTATAGCATCCGATTTAATAATATTCTCCTTAATGCTGTATATTTTTCTTAGTGCTTCACTTACAATGCATTTTATTGAAGTAAAGAGGGAAGATTATTATACAGCTTTTTTCCTAATCTCTATTCTATTATTAATTCTTTTCCTTATTTATGATCTGAATAATTTATATAATATACAGGTTATTCTTATTCGTTCGGCTCATACTACCGCAATTATAAAATCTTATTTTTATTTGTCAGTCATCATAATACCATTCTCTATCATATTTACTGACGCCGGATTTTATAGAACCACTTTTTTAATTACAATATTTCTTCTAATCTTTATTCTTCTTTCTTATTTGTTAAGAGTCGAGATATTAAGCAGAATATTTTCATTCCTAAAAAAGAATGGTTTCAGAATAAAAGTATTAATCGTGGGTGACGGCAAGCCTGGTAGAATCTTGGCGGCAAAATTAGATTTTGAGAACTCACCCGGAATAAGCATTATCGGTTTTCTGGATAATCAAAAAACAATAGGCGAAAATATAATAAACGGGATAAAGGTTTTAGGTCGTTATGATGACGTCCATAGAATTGTACATGAGTATCATGCCGATGAAATTATTATCGCAATCGATACTCAGGATTATGAAGAGCTTTTGGGAAAAATAGATTTTTGTAAAGAAGAAAAAATTACCGTTAAGATTACATCCGATCTATTCAATATTATTCCTCAAAAAATATATACCGAGAAATATGCAGATATATCTGTTATCGATGTTTCTCATTCTTTTAAATACTGGATAATATTAAAAAGATTATTCGATTTAATAGCTTCAATCTCCGGTGTAATTCTTTTCTCACCGCTTTTTATAATCATAGCTTTACTTGTAAAATTAAGTTCAAAGGGTCCGGTAATTTACAGCCAAATAAGAATTGGGAAGTACGGCAAGCCATTCAAGTTTTTCAAGTTTAGAACAATGTCAGTTTATGGCGAAGACGATAAGGAGAGAAGAGAAAAAATGCTGCGGTTCATGAAGAGCAACGATAGTGATAGTTCTGATATGAAAATAAAATCGGACTGGAGGATTACAAAAATCGGGCGGCTGCTGCGCAAAACTTCTTTGGATGAAATTCCTCAGCTTTTTAACGTAATAAAAGGCGACATGAGCCTTGTAGGTCCTCGTCCATGTTTGGTTTATGAATTTGAAAATTACGACAGTTGGCAAAAAAGAAGATTGAATGTACTGCCGGGCTGCACAGGTATATGGCAGGTCATCGGCAGAAGTTCAGTTTCATTTAAAGATTCTGTAGTTCTTGATCTTTATTATGTCAATAATATTTCGCCATGGATGGATTTGCAGCTACTGTTAAAAACTGTTCCCGTAATGCTATTTGGCAAAGGCGGCGGTTAATAGAAATTTTATGATAATTGTTTTAATGATGTGGAGGATGAGATGAAAATTGGAATTATAGGATTAGGTTATTGGGGACCAAATTTAGTCAGGAATTTATTAGCACAGAAATCAATTAGAAAGATTGTTGCGTGCGATTTAAAGGAAGACAGATTGGAAATATTAAAGCATAAATTTCCTGAAGTAGAACTTACGAAGGACTATTCCAACTTATTGGATTCAAATATAGATGCCGTTGCAATTGCTACTCCGGTTGAGACTCATTATGAACTGGCAAAAAAGATGCTGCAAGCCGGAAAACATATTTGGGTTGAAAAGCCGTTTACCTCATCAAGCAGACAGGCATACGAATTGGTGCAGCTTGCCAAATCAAAAAATCTTAAAATTTTTGTCGATCATACTTTTCTTTATACGGGTGCCGTGAAAAAGATAAAAGAAATTGTCGACAAGGGCGAGCTTGGTGAAATTATTTATTTCGATTCCGTCAGAATTAATTTAGGATTATTTCAGCATGATGTAAATGTGGTTTGGGATCTTGCACCTCATGATTTATCAATTATGAAATATATCCTGAACGATAAAAAGATCCTCGGGGTTACTGCCTGCGGAATCTCCAATTATTACGAGTTGGAAAATCTAGCCCAGCTTTCTATCCATTTTGAAGATGACTCATGCTTTGCTCATTTCCATGTAAACTGGACCTCACCGGTAAAAATCAGACGAATAATAATTGCGGGCAAACGAAAAATGCTTGTGTTTGATGATCTGGAAAATTCGGAAAAAATAAAAATTTATGATTGCGGCGTAGATATTAAATCTACAGAAAGCCTTCACAATGCATTAATTCAATATAGAATTGGCGATATGTATTCCCCAAAGGTTGAACAAACCGAAGCACTTAACTGTGCAGCCAAGGAATTTATAAGCTGTATTGAGGACAATCGGCAGCCTCTTACTTCGGGCTCTGATGGACTGGAAATAGTTAGAATATTGGAAGCTTCAGAAAAATCATTAAAGAACAAAAGTAAACTAGTTTATTTGGAAGATAATTTTGAGGATGATTACGACTCGAAGAAAATTCAAATACATGAATTTGTCTAAATGAAAAACAAGATACGAAAGAGGCTAATATGGAAGATCAATTTATAAACAATGTAAAATTAGGCAAAAATGTTCAGCTATTTCATTTTGTAAATCTCTATGGCTGCGCTATAGGTGATAATACAAAAGTCGGATCGTTTGTAGAAATTCAGAAGAACGCTTTTGTTGGGCGTAACTGCAAAATTTCATCTCACACTTTTATTTGCGAAGGCGTTTACATAGAGGATAACGTATTCATCGGACACAATGTCACTTTTATAAACGATAAATATCCCCGCTCAACAACTGCGTCAGGTCATCTTCAATCTGAAGATGATTGGCATGTTGTTAAAACTTTTGTAAAGAGCGGAGCTTCAATCGGGTCATCTGCAACAATTTTATGCGGAGTAACTATCGGGGAAAATGCAATTGTTGGTGCCGGTGCAGTTGTTACCAAAGATGTTGCACCCGGATCAATAGTAGCCGGTAATCCTGCCCATATACTTAAAACGGAATTTGTTTAATAAATCTTCTCGTCAATCGACCTTTCATTTTAGAGAAGTTATTAAGTATAAGTAAAATATTAAAATATGAATTTTAAAATGAAGACAAATTTATTAAAGCTATTTCTTGTTATAATTTTTCTTTGCCCGGTTTTGCATCCGCAAAAGCTGGTACCCGGAGATGGAATTAGAATTATGTTCTACAATATTACAGAACAGATTTCTGGTGATTATTATGTTCAAAAGGATGGTTCATTGCTTCTTCCTTATATCGGAAGAATTATGAGTGTAGAAAGAGAATTCGATACAGTTAAGACAGAGATTATAAAAAAATATAGTATGATTTATAGAAATCCTGTAATATCGATTTTACCTCTGTTAAAGGTTAATATTCTGGGTGAAGTAAGAACTCCAGGTTTTTATTATGTAACCGGTATCGAGAAACTTTCCGACTTAATTGCAAAAGCCGGTGGAACTACACCGGACGCAGATTTGGGTGATATTTATATTACTCGAAATGACAGGAAAATTGAAATTGACGGTAAGAAAATTATTGAGACCGGCAGTAAAATTAATGACATCGGACTTCAATCCGGAGATGGAATTTTTATAACGCGGAAATGGTTTTCCGGAGGTACCTCAACATTACTAATTACATTACTAACTGCAACAACAACAATAATAGCTGCAATTATTTATGTAACTAATCGATAAATATTTCGTGAGAAAAAGTAAATGGATTATGATCAATTAAATGAATTGCTGAAGGCAAGTTCAAATTCAAATAAAAGAAATTTTGATGATCTTTTCAGAGCTATAAACAAGAGAAAGATATTCATCATTATATCATTTATTGTAGTATTTGCAGCTGGATATTACTATTTAAAAAATACAACCAAAATTTACGAATCGGTAGTATTATTAAATAAAGAAAATCCCAAAACGGATTTGTACAGGGACGATCCATATAGAAGAATAGCTGCACTTCAATCTCAAGATGATATTAGTACAGACGTTGTTTTAGTAACAACGAATAGCGTCTTAGATAAAGTAGCAAATAGTCTTAACTATAAGATTTATGTTAACCGTATAGTTTATCCGAATGGTGAAATAATAGATATTGAAAAGCCATTGCCGGCATATTACTTATTTCTTTCCAAGAATAAATACAGCCAATCCAACTTCCCCATCTTTCTAATCAATAATCCCGATACTTCCGATGAGACAATAAGTTTAATGCTGAAGTATTCCAGAAATAATACTTTTGAATTGTATAAAGTTATAAATAACAAAGAAACCTTTGTGAGTTCCTTTAGCGAAGGAAATCCCATTGACATAGATAATTTTAAAACCCTAATAACATGGCAAAGACCAAAAGCAGGAACCCGTTTTTATTTTACCATACTAAGTAAAAATGCAGCTTGCGGAATGCTAAAAGGAAAAGTTACTGTTTCCCAAAAGGAAACCACAAATCTAATTGAGATCTCGATTAAAGACGAATATCCTGAATTAGCTCAATTGATAGCAAAGACCCTAGTTGAAAAATTTAATGAAGCAAGAACCGAGCAGCAAAGACAAAATATTCAACTATCATTTCTTTTGATTGATAACCAGTTAAATGAAATATCAAAAAA
>JAJYSI010000169.1 GCA_021793635.1 Bacteroidota bacterium | reverse complement strand
AGCCGCGCTTTAGGAAAGCTAGGTGTTTTTACTATTGACGCTGCTTTTAAAGATGTGCTTGGTAAAGACGGGAATCAAATATATGGTGAGTGGCGCAGTTTCGTAACTAAAAGCTATAAAGAAAGAATGAAAAAAGTTCTTGCAGATTCCGTCGAAGGTAAAATTATTTCCGGCGTTGGATTCGGAAATTTCTATCCGGTTTATTCACCCGATGGCTCAAAGTTCGTTTATATTTCAAATAAGAATAATGATTATTTTGGAATCGCCGGAATTTATCTGTACGATCTTAAAACAAATAAAGAGAAAGAAATTGTTTCCGGAGTTAATTCTACTGTAAGTTGGGTAGCAGGCAAGAATGAAATTATTTATGCAAAGCTTACCGACAATAATCCGGATTGGTATAATGTTCACGATTTGTACTCATACAATATTGATAAAGATAAAGAGACGAGATTGACTCACGATATGCGAGCTAATCAGCCGTTTGTCTCACATAATGGTAAGAAGATAGTTTTCCTTTTTGAGAAAGACGGAACGACAAATCTTGCGACTGTCGACATTAATGGGAAAAATTATAAACAGCTAACTACATTCCGAAATGGCGAACAGGTTTATGACCCGAAATTTTCACCTGACGATAAATCTATAATTTTTGACTATTCTTATGCAAATAACAGGAGTATTGCAAGGATTGATTCCGATGGTAAAAATTTCACATTTGTTGTGAAGACCAATCACGATAATAGAAATCCTGTTTATGATAAAAACGGAGATTTAATTTATTGCTCCGATTCAACCGGAATTTTTAATCTTTATTCATATAACATAAAAACAGGTGTACAGAATCAACTAACTAATGTTATAGGCGGAGCTTTTATGCCCGCTATTGATGACAGCGGTAATATCCTATATTCTGGTTATACCTCAACAGGATTTAAGATTTTCAAAATTACACCTGCCGAAGAGAAAAATGTTATTAAAGGTGATAGCTACGAGTGGATAAATGATCCTCCCCTGGACAAAGATAAGCCTAAAGGCGACCTGTCTAAGTTTGATATGGCAAGGCTAATCCACTACAATGACTATAACATACCTGATTACAAAAAAGAAGACTACACAGGCACGTTTACCAAACTTTCATTTTATCCTTTTATCCGGTTTGATAATTATAATACTACAAATAATTTCTTTGAAAAGATTAAACCAGGAGTTTATGTTTCTTCAACAGATATGTTAAACCGGTATTCTCTCTTTGCCGGAGCGGACATAAACTCCCGGCTTGAGCGAGATTTGTTCTTTATCTTCAACTATCGCAATAAAATACCTCTACTGTTTGATTTGGGAATAAAACCGGAGCTGTCACTGGAAGTTTACAATATTAGTAGAGACGCAAACTCAAGCATAGGCTTTACTCCTGATACGGTGAATAATATTGTGCAGTACTCATATACCGTTCCTGCTGATGTTTCTTATAATCTTTTTGAATTTGATCTTGCCGCATCACAAAGAATTTTTACTCGTCAGCAAAACCTGGAATTACGATTTATTTTTAGCAGTTATTCGGCAAATCTTGGTAGTTTTATTTTGCCTGATCAAACACTTTATCCTGCTACTTCAGATAATTATTTGATCGGAAGAAATATCCAATTAAAATATACACTTGATGCAATTGAGCCTACTGTTGATGAAGAGATTAATCCGATCGGCGCACAGGTTGATCTTACATATAATTATGAATTTGATAAATTTAACTCAGATGGTAGCTACACTGTAAGCAACGGATTTTTGCAGGACGTATATAATAATTATGATTTTAACCGTTTAGAGCTGAACTCGAAAATTCACTTCAAACTATGGGGTGAAAATACATTAACGACTAAAGTACGGTTTGGGGCAATATTGGGGAAAACAGTTCCGGATTTTTTTGATTATTATCTGGGCGGCTTGATAGGAATGAGAGCCTACCCGTTTTATTCGATAAGCGGTAACAAAGTCGGCTGGTTTAATCTTACTTACCGGTTCCCGGTATTTAAAAATATTGACACCCGTGTTGGTCAGCTTTATATCGATAAAATATTTATGTCGGTATATGGCGATATTGGAAACGCATGGAATGCAAGCGCTACAAATTTAAAGGGTTTCAAAAAAGGAGCAGGAGCAGAAATAAGAATTCATATGAATTCTTATTACGTTTTCCCTACCGACCTCTTCTTTGATGCTTCTTACGGTTTTGACAAATTTTCAAGGGATGTACGTGGGGATATTGTCACTTACGGTAAAGAATGGCGATTCTACGGTGGGATTATGTTTGGTTTCGATATTTAGATTTATTTGAAATAGATTATTAATAACATTTTGATGGTTAAGGAAAAAAATGAATCAGATAGGCATTAAGGTTTTTTTGTTAGTTGTAATTTATACTTTTTCTTTTAATGTCGTTCAAGCGCAAAATGGAAATAAAATTCCACTAAGCGGAAATTTAAGTTTAGATGCAATTACGCTCTCGGCTAATCTTCCGAAATTAAAAACACCTGAAATAAATTTGAGCAGTGGTGAAAAAAAATCGCGTCTTCTTGCAGGAGTTCTATCTGCCATTTTACCCGGTGCCGGAGAATTTTACGCAGAAAGTTATTTGAAAGCGGGCATTCTATTTATTGTTGAAGCAGCAGCAATTGCTACTGCTCTTATTTATAATCGCAAAGGTGATAATCAAACAAATTCTTTCCAGAATTATGCAAATCAAGATTGGAGTATAGCGAAATATGCAGCATGGACTATGCAGCATGTTAATGACATAAGCCCTGGTGCAAATATTGACCCAAAGAATTATAAAATTTTTGGAAATGTCGATGGTACTCAATTAGGAGCAAATACAAATTGGAGCCAATATAACGGAATAGTAAACAGAAGTGAATTAAATCGATTAGAAACAGATTTGGGCGATGGTTATTCGCATCAGCTTCCAGCAGCGGGGGAGCAACAATATTATGAACTTATTGGAAAATACCCCCAATATAGTCATGGCTGGTCAACTGCTAATTTTGGAGATACGGACTTTCATACTTTGACGCAACAGTTTTTATTGTATGCACATGCAAGAGGATTGGCTAATAGTTATTATACTACGGGTTCAACGGCGATAATTGTGGTGTATGTGAATCACTTCCTGAGTATTTTCGATGCAATTTGGAGTGTCGATAATTACAACAAATCGCTTGCTGTAAATTTCAGAGTCCAAAGTGGAAATGTAGCAGACCGGATCGATTTAGTCCCAACGTTGAATTTTTCCTATAGTTTTTAAATTTCATTCTAAAATAAAAAAGGCGATATTGCCATATTTTTAGGCAATATCGCTTTTTATTTTTTAATAAGGTTATATTTGTAGAAACGGAAAATTTATTTATTTATGAAAACACCATTTGTGGTTATTGTCGGAAGACCAAATGTCGGTAAATCAACTCTATTTAACCGGCTTATTGGCAAACGTGATGCGATTGTACATGACAAGAGCGGAGTTACTCGAGATAGGAATTATGGGAGCGCAGATTGGGCAGGTAAAGAATTTCAAATTATTGATACCGGAGGCTATGTCCCAAACTCAAAGGATTTATTCGAAACAGCTATTAGAGAACAAGTTGAAATTGCTATATTGGAAGCAGATGTAATTTTGTTTGTCGTAGATGTCCGGACAGGTGTTAATCCGGTAGACATTCAAATCGCAAAATTGCTTCGAAGTTCGGATAAAAAGTTTTTATTAGTTGTTAATAAAGTTGATTCGGAAGGATTTGAACCTTCGGTTGCTGAATTTTACCGGTTAGGAATCAAGAAGATTTATTCCATCTCTGCACTTGCCGGAAGAAAACTTGGCGATATGCTTGATGATTTGACTGCCGACTTTACCCCCATTGATCTAGATAAACCTGACGATGAAAGATTAAAGATAGCTATCGTAGGTCGACCAAATGTCGGAAAATCTTCTCTTACAAATTCGCTACTTGGATATGATCGCAGCATTGTAACTGATATTCCTGGCACGACTCGCGACAGTCTTGACTCTATCCTAAAATATTATGGTCAAGAAATTATTTTGATTGATACAGCAGGATTAAGAAAGAAAAAAAGGATTGACGAAAGTATAGAATTTTTTTCGACTATCAGGACATTGAAAACTATCGGTGAAAGCGATGTGGTTGTCCTGATGATTGATGCGCAAACCGGGTTAGAAAAGCAAGATCAAAAAATTATTGACGAAGTTGTTCGCTGGAGAAAGGGCTTAATTATTGCGGTGAACAAATGGGATCTAATTGAAAAGGACAACAGTTCTACAAAACTTTATGAAGATGATATCCTGGATAAAATTGGTTCGATTGATTATGCCCCGGTAATTTTTATTTCCGCCCTAACCAAGCAAAGAATTTTCAAGTTGGTTGATTTATGCTTGAGTGTGAATGAAGAAAGAAGAAAAAAAATTCCGACAAATCAATTAAATGAAGTTCTTCTCTCTGAGATTGAACGCGTGCCGCCTCCAGCAACTGGCACCGGAAGGGAAGTCAAAATAAAATATATTACACAAGTCGGAGATCATTATCCGGTTTTTCTTTTCTTTTCAAATTATCCTAAAAATATTCCCGAGCATTATAGAAGGTTTTTGGAAAAGTTGATTAGAAAAAATTTTGGATTTAAAGGAGTTCCTATGACCTTGAGTTTTAAGAATAAATAGAGTATTTATGACGACACAGTTTCCAAACTTTTTCTTAATCGATCACCCTTTGATAAAAAGAGATATGACTGTTCTAAGAGACATCTCAACTCCTCCTGAAATTTTTAGAGAAGCGGTTAAAAGAATTTCACATATTTTGGCAGTAGAAATTTCGAAGGATTTGAATACTGCCGAATTTGAAGTTGAAACACCGCTTGAAAAAACAATAGGCTTTAAGATTATTGATGAAGTTGTTCTTGTTCCTGTTTTACGTGCCGGTTTGGGAATGGTGACCGGTTTTCTTGAAATAATAACAGATGCTAAAGTTGGTCATATTGGACTTCAAAGAGATGAAACTACTTTAAAACCGGTTGAATATTATTATAAAACTCCTAAAAACATTAATACTGCAAAAGTTATTCTTGTTGACCCAATGCTCGCAACCGGAGGCAGCGCAACCGAAGCCTTGAACTATTTGAAAAAAAGAGGTGCTAAAAATTTGATGTTCGCCTGCCTTGTTGCTGCACCCGAAGGGATTAAAAAATTAAATGCACATCATCCGGAAGTGAAGATTATCGGTGCAGCTTTGGACCGGGAATTAAATAATAAAGGATATATTCTGCCGGGTTTAGGCGATGCAGGGGACAGGACTTTTGGCACGTTATAAATTATCTTTCCTCTTTCTGTTTGTTGCGCTATCATCTCCTTTTATTTTCTCTCAATCTTATCCCGATTCATCGGTAAATAATTTTCTTCGCAAGGGAATTAGCGAAATAATAAATCAGAATTATGACGCTGCGACAAATACTTTCAGACAATTAAATTCAAAATTTTCTAATCTTCCGTTGGGAAAAATTTATCTTGCTGCTGTTGATATTGCAAAATCTTATGATCTTGGGGAGGAATTCAATTCAAATTTTATAAATTCTAACCTTAAAGCTGCTAGAGAACAATCTAAAAAACTAGTAGAAAAAGAGGAAAACAATATTTGGTACAACTACTTTTTAGCTCTATCAGATGGTTACTCAGCATACTTTAGCGCAATAAATAAAAGTTGGTTATCAGCTTTCAGTGAAGGACTAAACGCACGTGATGATTTTGAAAAATGCTTAAAATTAGACCCCAAATTTTATGACGCTTATATTGCAATCGGCGCTTACAAATATTGGAAAAGTCGTAAGTCGGAATTTTTAGAATGGCTACCCTTTGTAAAAAACGAAGAGCAATCCGGTATCGACTTATTAAAAATTGCAATAAATAGCTCATCTTATAACAAACATCTGGCAATAAATTCACTTATCTGGATATATATCGATCAAGATGAATACAAAAATGCTGCAAATCTTGCCCAAGAAGCGTTAAAAGAGTTCCCGGATAATCGGCTTTTTATGTGGGGGTTAGCCCGAGCTTATGAAAATATCGACAAGATGGCTTCGATCAGTACTTATACAAAAGTTTTAGATTCATATATGCAAGTCCCGAATCAAAATCATTATAAAGAAATAATTCTTAAACATATCATTGCCAAGCTTTATCAAAAATTAGGGGACAAACAGAAAGCTTTAGCATTTTGCAATGATATACTTTCAATAAAAGATATTTCCGCTAGCGTGAAGGAAAAACTATCGAACCGATTGAGGCAAGTAAAAGAATTAAAAGATGAACTGGCTCATTAACTAATCCGGTGACTTTAACTATTCAACAAAATCAATTAAATTAAAATGAAATTTAAAAATTATAAGCTTTTAAATGAGTTTGGATAACCCTAAATATAAAAAGATGCTTGATGATCTTTTGGATGAATGCCGCAAACATTTAGCTGGTGTTAATGAAGCATTAATTACAAAAGCTTTCGAGTTTTCTTTAGAGGCTCACAAAAATGATTTACGCGCCTCCGGTGAGCCTTATTTTAGCCATCCTTATGAAGTTGCTCTTATTGTTGCAAATGAAATTCCATTAGACGATGTTACGGTGGTTTGTGCGCTTCTCCATGATGTTGTTGAAGATACGGATTTTAACTTAGATTTGATGATTAAAGAATTCGGAAGAGAGGTTGCGGAGATTGTTGATGGGGTTACAAAGATAAGCGGAATATTTAAGGGACAGGAAATTACTCAAGCTGAAAATTATAGAAAATTATTACTTTCAATGGTTAAAGATGTACGGGTTATTCTTGTCAAGTTTGCAGACCGCCTTCATAATATGCGTACGCTTGAATTTGTAAACCCCGATAAACAGAGAAGAATTGCTCAAGAAACGATTGAAATTTATGCGCCCTTTGCGAACAGGTTTGGTCTTGGACAGGTCAAATGGGAATTAGAAGACCTTTCATTCAAGTATTTGAACCGTGAAGCCTACGAGGAAATTGCACGCAAAATAAAAAGTAAAAGGAAGGAAAGAGAATCCTATATTAAAAAATTTAGCGAACCAATCATTCTTAAACTGAATGACTATAATTTG
>JAJYSI010000168.1 GCA_021793635.1 Bacteroidota bacterium | reverse complement strand
GCAAGCGATGCGATTAGAAATGTAGCATAAGTTTTCGGCATATATTTTTTCAAACCGCCGTAGTTTTGGATATTCTGTTCATCATGCATACCATGAATAACAGAACCGGCACCAAGGAACAATAATGCTTTGAAAAATGCATGTGTCATAACGTGGAACAATGCGGCCGAAAAAGCGCCTACACCTAAAGCTAAAAACATGTAGCCAAGTTGACTTACAGTTGAGTAGGCTAACACTTTTTTAATGTCATTTTGAACAAGTGCTATTGAAGCGGCAAATATTGCGGTTAAAGCTCCTATTATAGCAACAAATTCCATAATCGCGGGCGCAGAAGCATAAATGATAGAGCATCGCGCAACCATATAAACTCCGGCAGTAACCATTGTAGCGGCATGAATCAATGCAGAAACTGGAGTGGGGCCTGCCATTGCATCCGGTAACCAAATGTATAAAGGAATTTGTGCTGACTTCCCCATTGCACCGATGAAAAGAAATAGTGCAATAAAATTGAAAACATATTGAGGGATATTTAATGATGCCGCTCTTGCAAACACATCATTAAAATTAAGACTTCCGAAAGTCAAATAGATTAAAAATATTCCGAGTAGGAATCCAAAATCGCCAATTCTATTGACAATAAATGCTTTTTTAGCTGCATCGCTTGTAGTGCTCTTTTCAAACTTTCTGTCATACCAAAATCCAATCAACAAATAAGAGCAAAGACCAACACCCTCCCAGCCTAAAAACAGAAGAAGAAAATTACTGCCTAGTATCAAATTCATCATTGCAAAGATGAATAAATTTAAATATGCAAAAAATCGTCCAAATCCTTTGTCGCCATGCATATAGCCAATAGAATAAACATGAATAATAAAGCCGACTCCGGTAACAATCAGACCCATCAATAAAGAAAGTTGATCAACCTGATATGAAACATTAACATCAAGATTTCCGACTTTAATCCATGTAAAAAGATTAACAATAGTTTGTCTTTGATCTACCGGCATAGAAAGAGTTTGGAAAAAAGCTCCGGCTACGATTAGGAAGGAAATCCCAATAGTGCTGCTTCCTATTATTCCAATGATTTTTTCATTTTTAATTTTACTTCCGAAGAGTCCATTGAATAGAAATCCTAATAACGGAAGCAATGTGGTTAAGTAAATTAGCTGAACCATAGATTTTATAATCTCAAAATAATTTTATTCAAGAAGATTACCATTTAAGAATATTGATATCATCAATATTTAAAGTCAATTTATTACGGAACATTGCGAGAATTATTGCAAGTCCCACTGCTGCTTCCGCGGCAGCCACTGTCATAACAAAGAAAACAAAAAGCTGGCCGGTAGAATTGCCCATATATGAAGAAAAAGTAACCAAAGATAAATTAGCCGAGTTCAACATCAGTTCAATCGACATAAAGACAATGATGGCATTTCTGCGGGTTAGAACTCCTGCCACACCAACTAAGAACATAAACCCGCTTAAGATTAAATAATATTCAATTGGGATATTCATAATGTTATTCGAATTTTTTTTTAGCTAAGACTATAGCTCCGATTGTTGCTGCTAATAACAAATAACCTGCAGCTTCAAAAGGGAGCACATAATTTGTATATAATTGTTTACCTATTTCTTCAATTGTTCCCGCTTTAACGCTTGCAGCCACGTTTGCATTGTTTCCTTGTGAAGGATGCGATACGAAAATCATAAAAACAAGTTGAATGAAGACAATAAAAGCAATGAAGAATGCAAAGATTTTTAATTTCGGTTGATGGGAAAAATATTTTTCATGCTCCGGTTTCAATAACATAATTACAAAAAGAAACAAAACCATTATGGCGCCGGCATAAACAATAACCTGCGTAACGGCTATAAATTGAGCGTTCAATGTCAGGTATAAACCCGACAAACCCGCAAAATTAAGTATTAAGAATAAAGCACTGATTAAGGCGTTTGTGCGGGTAATCATCAACACAGAAGAAGCCGCTGCGATAGTGCCGAATAAAATAAATAAAATTAGTTGTAATGACATTCTAAACTTTTTTAATATTTAAGTTTTATATTTAATTCTACGGAGTATTCCGGTAGATCATTCTTGCGAAAGGAATAGATTCCCTAACATGATCCAAGCCGCAAATCCAACTAACAGTTCTTTCAAGACCTAGTCCAAAACCTGAATGAGGGACAGAACCATATTTCCTTAAATCAAGATACCACTCAAAAGCTTCGCGAGGCAGATTATGTTCTTCGATTCTACTTAAGAGCGTATCAAAATTATCTTCCCTTTGGCTACCGCCGATAATTTCTCCGTAACCTTCGGGAGCGAGGACATCAACAGCCAGAGCCAATTTTTCATTTTCAGGATCCCGTTTCATATAGAAGGCTTTAACGACAGAAGGATAACGATGCACCATAACAGGTCTATCAAATTGGTTTGATATCACCGTTTCGTCAGTTCCGCCGAGGTCATTACCCCATTCAAATTCAATTCCGTTTTTGTGTAATATTTCGACAGCCTCATCATATGAAATCCTTGGTAACGGTTTCTTAACATTTTTAAGAAGAGTTATATCTCTTTCTAAAATTTTAAGTTCCTCTAAATTATCCGATAAAACCGATTGAACAACATATTCAAGAAAATCCTCAGCTAAATCCATATCGTCATTCAAATCGGCAAAAGCTACTTCGGGTTCTACCATCCAAAACTCGGTTAAATGCCTGCGTGTTTTACTTTTTTCAGCACGAAAAACCGGTCCAAAATTATAAACCTTACCTAATGCCATAGCATTAGCTTCAGCATATAACTGTCCTGATTGAGTTAAATAAGCTTTGCCTAAATCAAAATAATCAGTTTCAAATAGTGTAGAAGTGCCTTCGCAGGCAGCGGGTGTAAGAATGGGGGTATCGACCAAGGTAAAACCATGTCCGTCGAAATAATCACGTATAGCTTTTGAAATTCTATGTCGAATTTTTAAGATAGCTACTTGCCTGCTGGAACGCAGCCACAGATGGCGATTATCCATTAAAAATTCAATGCCATGATCTTTAGGGGTGATCGGGAAATCATGAGTTTCAGAAATTACCTTTAACTCAGTAGCGTCTAATTCATAACCTCCGGGCGCTCTTTCTTCCGCCCTTACCTTGCCAGTAACCTCAATAGCGGATTCTTGTCCTATTCTTTCCGCAGTATTGAAAGTCTCTTCCGGGACATTACCTTTGAAGTAAACGCACTGCAAATAGCCGGAGCCGTCTCTTAATATTAAAAATTTAATTTTTCCGCTTGATCTCTTATTATATAGCCAACCTTTAAGCGAGATTTCTTGACCTACAAATTTTCCAACATCTTTAATCAATTTTAACTGCTTTTCTTATTGAGAATTTCAAGAATTTGTTTTTCAAATATATATAGCATGTCGAATAAATGCAAAAACAATCAATACTAAAGAAATTGTTTTTAAATAATAAAACCAAAATCACATTTCAAAAATTAATTTTCAGATTACTTGACAAAATAAATTAATTTGCTTACTAATTAATGTGTCGATTTTATTTTATATTAATAATTAAGGTAATTAACTAGTTTTACCTTAATATATAATATATCGACTAGAATTAACCTAAAATCAACAAATCATAAGGAGTACAAATGAAAAAGATCGAAGCTATAATAAGACCTCACAAACTTGATGATGTGAGAGAAGCACTTATTGAAGCAGGATTTAAGGGAATGTCTATTTCAGAAATCAGAGGAATAGGGCGACAAAGGGGACAAACTGAAACTTACCGGGGAGCTGAATACCAGATAAATTTTATCCCTAAGGTAAAATTAGAAGTAATAGTTATTGATTCCCTATTAGAAAAAGCAATTTCTACAATTATTGCTGCTGCTAAAACGGGACAAATAGGAGATGGAAAGTTATTTATTTCGACAATAGACGAAGCCATTAGAGTCAGGACAGAAGAATATGGGGAAAGTGCACTTTAATTTTTAAATACAAAAAAAAAGGAATCTCATGAATCAAATTTTTAATCTTTACAGGTCAAACATTCTCATTATCGTTTTAGGGCTAAGTTTTCTAGTAAGTACAAATAATTTCGCTCAGACAAAAGATATAACTTCAAATCCGCTCCAAATAACAGGAATGGTAGATGTATATGTTAGCAAAAACTTCAACAATCCGGCAAGCCATATTAATGACTATAGGAACTTTGATGTTACGGAAAATCAATTCGACCTTAACTTAGCAAAAGTAACATTTCAAAAGACGGCAAGCCCTGTTGGATTTAGACTTGACCTTGGGTTTGGTCACGCAATGGATCTTGTAAATAGCGATGCAAGCTTAGGCTATGAAAAATCGCTTCGCAATGTTGAACAGGCATACTTAACTGCAATTGTCCCCGTTGGCAACGGGCTTACAATAAACGCCGGGAAAATGGTAACTCACATGGGTGGCGAAGTAATAGAAACTGCTTCGAATATTAACTATAGCAGATCAATACTTTTTGCATATGCAATTCCCTATTTCCATTTAGGAATGTGTGCAAGTTACCCTTTCAGTACTCAATTTACAGCTACGATATATATATATAATGGATGGAATAATGTTGTCGATAACAATAAAGATAAAACATTGGGAGGCGAAATTATTTGGACGCCTTCATCAGCATTCACCTTTATTGAGAACTGGATAGGCGGACCGGAAGAACCCAACGGAACAAAAAAGCGAAACGTATTTGACACAATATTAAACTATCAAGCTTCAGATGCCCTGTTTGTGACTCTTAATGCCGATTACGGTCAGGAAGCACTAGACCCATCCGGTTATGCTATATGGAAAGGGGCTGCTCTAACGGGTAAATATACTCTCAATGATGTTTCTGCATTAGCAGCACGCGGAGAATATTATTACGACCAATCCGGATTTACAACAGGCACAGCTCAAGCACTTAAAGAAATAACTCTTACATATGAATATAAATTTGGAGGCAGTCTTCTTACACGCCTTGAGTTTAGAAGAGACTGGTCGGATCAAAATACTTTTGAAGATGAAACTGGCGCATTCTCTAAGAATAACCAGAACACAATCCTAATTGGCTCTGTGTACAGTTTTTAATAAATAAATATATAGGAAAAAAACAATGAGAAAATTAAAAGACATAGCCCTTGTTAAGCGGTTAATAGTCAATTTTAAAAATCCTGTGATCCAAAAAAACATTACCAACAGAATGTTGGGAAAATTAGTAGGAGTATTTTTTGTACTGCTGCTAATGTGGGAATTTACACCAGTTGCAGTAAAGGCAGCTGGGACTAACGATATACCGCAGGTCAATATTATCAACGCAATTAATACAACCTGGACTTTGGTTGCAGCTTTTCTTGTGTTCTGTATGCAGGCTGGTTTTGAATTACTTGAAGCAGGGTTTGCCAGAGAACGCGAATCAATTAATGTAATTATTGAAGGAGTTGCAGATACAGCACTTTGCGGAGTCCTTTTTTGGGCATTTGGTTTTGCATTTATGTTTGAACCAGGTACTCCATGGATAGGAACTACCGGATTTTTCTTACAAGGCCTTCCTGAAACTTATGGAACAACCGGGGTCCCTGTGCTAGCATTTTGGGTATTCCAATTTGCATTTGCGGATACCTGTTCGACCGTAACTTCCGGAGCGATGGTTGGGAGAACTGGATTCATAGGAGATTTACTTTATAGTGTTGGTGTAACCGGATTTATTTATCCTATAGTTGGTCATTGGGCATGGGGTCCTGATGGCTGGCTGGCAAATATGGCACTACCATTCAGAGACTTCGCTGGTTCTACCGTTGTTCACACAATTGGTGGAGCAATTTCTTTAGCTGGGGCTATTGTGCTTGGTCCTCGACTTGGAAGAATTTTCAAACGTGATGGAGGTGGACCCATGCCCCCGCATAATATTCTATTGGGTGCAATAGGTGGTTTAATACTTTGGTTTGGATGGTACGGATTTAATCCTGGTAGTACACTTTCCGCTTTAGATGCAATAGGCATAGGAAGAGTTTCATTTAATACTACACTGGCTGCTTGTTCGGCTGGATTATCTGCTTTAATTTACTCTTATATCCGTACAAAAAAATGGGATTTGGGCCTTTCAGTAAATGGTTTTCTTGCCGGGTTAGTCGCTATTACAGCTCCCTGTTATTGGGTAGATCCATGGGGCGCTTTTTGGATCGGATTAGTTGCAGGTATAGTTGTGGTTTGGGGAATGGATCTTTTAGAATACCTACGTATTGATGATCCTATCGGCGCAGTTCCGGTACATATGGTTGCCGGAATCTGGGGTACTTTATCGCTCGGACTTTTTGCCGCCGGTAAATATGGTGTCCCAACCGCAACAGGAGCAGATACAAGTACAGTAGTTACTGGTCTTTTTTACGGCGGAGGAGTCCATCAACTGATATCTCAATTAATTGGAAGCGCTTCAATTACGGCAGCTTCACTCGGCGTTGCCTTTTTATTGATGTATTTAGTTAATCTTACCGGTACTCTGCGTGTTTCTGCAGAAGGAGAAATCGAAGGTCTTGACTTACACGAGCATGGTATGCATGCATATCCTGAATTTGTTACTTCTGAACCCCCTCATTTTTCGTCAAAGAGAGATTAATAATAAATAAACTATCCTTAGATCATGTTGGTTGTAGATATAATAAAATATTTCTGCAGCTAACATGATTTAATTGAATAATTATATGTCGCTCTTCTGTAGCTTTATTTTTTATTTTAATCTTTTACTACTATTATGTCATCGCTCTGCAGTTCAATAATTGGCACTAACAATTGTTTTTTAGCCCCATGAGGGTGAAACACTAGTAGATAATATCGCGATCAACATATCTAAACACAGATTGGCGATATATTGAGTTTTTTGTAATGTGATCCTTGCGTTTCCATCAAGAGAGAGTCCCCACATTTATCGGCTCCCGAAGGGAGAGTATAATAATTAAACTGCATAAAAAAAATAGAAGGATGATATTTGGAATTTTATTTTGGACGGAAATAAGAGAGGCTAAGAATTGTTATAATTAACACCTGTCCTAGTAAATTTATTATTATCTTTGTGTACAAAATTATTCAATTTAAACTGAAATCATTTCAAACAATTAATTTAATATCTCACACCAGCACCTGA
>JAJYSI010000167.1 GCA_021793635.1 Bacteroidota bacterium | reverse complement strand
AAAAAGTAAACGAACATCTTATTATAACTACCGCCTTATTATATTTTACCCAAAGATACAAAACGGGAATCAAAAAATGGGAATATCTGCTTATGTAGTCAAATATCTATTGGCTAAAAAATCGCTGGCATTAGCCGGGCTTTTTAGTTTAATCTAAATCATACCAATATTTATGAATAAATCCTTAAATTTGAGCTAACAACTAAAAAGAATATGAAACTTAACTTAGGCTGCGGCAAAGATATTAAAGAAGGCTACATTAATCTTGATATTGTGGATTATGGCGGAAATAAAATCCATGACATCAATTCCTTTCCTTACCCTTTTGCTGACAATACTTTTGATGAGGTTTTTGCCTCTCATGTTTTGGAACATTTAGATAGCTTCCATAAAACCGTTACGGAGCTTTACCGAATTATAAAGCCGAACGGTTTGTTAATTGTCTATGTTCCATTTTTTCTAAATACAAAATATTTCGGTGAACCGGATCATAAGATCCCATTCTCTATCCGCTCGTTTGATAATTACGAGTATATCGGTAACCGAAAACTTAAATTTTATGAAAAGTGGAAACTGAATCACCGTACTAATTATGAAGGAAAAGCACAGTTTGAAGTTTTGGAGAAGAAATTTATTACCTCGCACTTCGTTCCGTTAAAATGGATGGATCATATCTTGAACATTGAACCTGTAATTTATGAAAGATTTTTTGCCGGAATATTCTCACCGGAGGAGGTCTATTTTAAACTTAGAGTCGTAAAGGAAATCAAATAATTCAGTAAATCACCGGTAAATCCTGCCAACCCGGCAATAATAACCCATACCTTTGTGTTTTTCATCTTTGCCTCTTAGGAAGTTTGATAGTAAATAAATACATTTAATCGCCAACTTGAAAATAGTAAATTTATCCCGAAAGATTTTTGTTAAAGAATAGATGAAGCAATTTGAATTACACTCAAACTATCAGCCATCCGGCGACCAACCGAATGCAATAAAAGAATTGGTTGAAGGAATTAATCGCAACGATAAATTCCAAACACTATTAGGCGTTACCGGCAGCGGAAAAACATTTACAATTTCAAATCTTATTCAGCAAGTCAACAAACCGACTCTCATCATTTCCCATAATAAAACGTTAGCGGCGCAGCTTTATTCCGAGTTTAAAAGTTTCTTCCCGAATAATGCCGTTGAATTTTTTATAAGCTATTATGACTATTATCAACCTGAAGCTTACGTCGTTTCAAGAGACCTTTTTATCGAAAAAGATTTTTCCGTAAACGAAGAAATCGACCGGCTAAGACTGAAAGCAACCACTGCCCTTATAGAAGGGAGAAGCGATGTTATTGTAGTTGCAAGCGTTAGCTGTATATACGGGATCGGAGCGCCCCAAGAATATGCAAACCAAATAATATTTTTAAGAAAAGGAGAAAAGGTATCACGGAAAAAACTTCTTCGTGATTTAATTGATATTCACTATGTCCGCAATGATATTGACTTTACACGCGGGACTTTTCGTGCACGCGGCGATGTAGTAGAAATTATTCCCGCCTATCAATATGAAGAAGCAATAAGAATAGAATTTTGGGATGAGGACATTGAGAAGCTCTCTATAATTGATGCGGTAACAGGCGAAGTATTAAGAGAAACCGACTCTGTTCCTGTTTATCCCGCAAAATATTTTGTTTCGAATCGCGAGCAGGTTCAAAAGGCAATCTATGAAATTGAACAAGAGCTGGACGAACGCCTGAAATACTTTTGGAAGGAGGAAAAGTATGTTGAAGCTCAGCGAATTGAGCAGCGCACGAAATTCGATATAGAGATGATGAAAGAGATTGGCTATTGCGCCGGTATTGAAAACTATTCGCGTCACATGGATGGGCGCGCACCGGGCTCACGACCTTATAATTTATTTGATTATTTCCCTAAAGATTTTCTTTTAGTCATTGATGAATCTCATGTTACCATGCCGCAGCTTCGTGCGATGTACAAGGGTGATAGGTCACGCAAAGAAAATTTAGTCGAATATGGATTTCGGCTTCCTTCTGCACTGGATAACAGACCGATGAAGTTTGAAGAATTTGAAAGCATGCTTAACCAGGTAATTTTTGTTAGCGCTACTCCTTCCGATTATGAGCTTGAAAAAAGCGGTGGTGTAATTGTTGAACAAATCATTCGCCCTACCGGTTTACTTGATCCTGAAATTGAAGTAAGACCGATAAAAGGACAAATCGATGACCTTATCGGCGAGATTAGGAAAAGAGTTGTTCTGAATGAAAGAATTCTTGTTACAACTCTTACAAAAAAGATGGCGGAAGATCTTTCTGATTACCTGGATAAAATCGGGATAAAGGTAAGATATATTCACAGCGATATAGATTCGCTTGAGCGTGTGGAAATTTTAAGGAACTTGCGACTCGGTGATTTTGATGTTCTTGTCGGTGTAAATCTTTTAAGAGAAGGTCTTGATCTTCCCGAAGTTTCTCTTGTTGCAATTATTGATGCAGACAAGGAAGGATTTTTAAGAAGCGCAAGGTCATTAATGCAAACAGCCGGCAGGACCGCCCGTAACGTTAATGGTAGGGTTATTATGTATGCTGATATTATGACAGACTCAATGAAAAAAACAATTGATGAGACTGAGAGAAGAAGGAAGATTCAAACGCAATATAATCTTGAACATAATATTAATCCGCAGACGATATATAAAAGCATGGAAGAAATTATGTCATCTACTTCGATTGCCGATGTCCGCAAGAAAGAAGACAAGGAAAATTTTTCGTTTACTAAAGTTTCCGAACCTATATTAAAATATATGGACTCTGACCAGAAAAAGGATTTAATAGAACAATTAACTTTTGAAATGCATCAGGCAGCTAAAGACTTAGAGTTTGAAAAAGCCGCTTCCTTAAGAGATGAAGTTAACCGTTTGAAGAAAATGGTGAGTGGAAAATAAAGTATTATTTTTATTGATATGCACACTTGATTGAAGGAACCAAAGATAAATTTTTTTCAATATTAGAGCCGCTGTGAAGCGGCTCTTTTTTCAGTCTTTCGTGTTTCTCTCTTTACCTATTGCATCTTAAGGCTGCAAGTGTGTTAGCGACTACCACAATGATTTTTTACAGTGTTTTATCTTTGCCCTCTCTTTCCTCAATCATTTTAACGGACTTTTCCGCCGCTCTAAGTATGAAATTATTGTTGGCATTTTTTGCAACACTGTTAAGCGTAATAATATCGGATTGATTTCCAAGCCTACCTAACTCGTTGACGGCAATCAGCCTGACAATCCAATATGAATCGGTCAGGCTTTCCCTGATTATTTGAAGTGATTTTTCTTTATTATCCTTAGACATTGCAAGTGAAACTAAGGCTCTTATCCGCAGAGGGTCAGGCTGACCGTATTGAAGATATTTTTGAGCTTCGATAAATCCTTTTTTGGGATCAACTTTTATTAAAGCTTGAAGCGCTGCTGCGCGCACTGTTTCCTGGTGTGAATTTATTTTGAAAGCTTTATCGATGTATGGAATTGCATTTGTGGAATCTACAGATGCAAGCGAAGTTATTGCAGCAGCGCGGATAAAATAATTTTTTTCATCATCAAATGTTTTCTTTAAAAGACCGGAAATATTTTTATCGTTCTTAAAGTTTGCTAATTGATTAATTGCATCAACATCAACTCTTTTATCTTTATCATTTACCGCCACAATCAATTCATCTCTAACGCCGGAGGAATGGAACATACCTAAAGCACTTATGCACGCTTCCCTAACTCCCCAAAACTTATCATTCTTTGCAGACTTGATAAGAGAGGGAACCGCATCTTTTTCATCTTGCATCGATAATTGTTTCGCTGCCCAGACCCTTCCTGAAACATCAGGGTCATTCTTAAGCTGATATGATAATTCGTCGGCAGATTTCTTAAAATTAATTTCTGCAAGAAGAGAATGTCCTTCATCAAAATTTACCATTACTGGTTTTTCGGTCAAGTCAAACGAATAAGAATTTTTTAATGAGTCTACCCAAATCATTTTATTGATCTTTTGACCGGCAGTAGCGATATAAATATTAACCGGCATTTTATAAACAGGAGTGAGGCTGTCAACCTTCTGAGTTTGATCGACGTTAAGAATAAGCTTGTGATTTGCTTCATCATAATTATAATTCACATCATAAACGGGATGACCTCCTTTGTATAGCCACTCGTTGTAAAACCAATCCAGATTTTCTCCCGTTGCTTCGCGGACAGCATCGGTAAAATCGTGAGTATCAACATTATGGAATTGAAATTTTTTCACATAATATTTTATTGCTTTAAAGAACAAATCATCGCCGAGCATTTCTCTCATCATATTTAATATTGAAGCTCCGCGCGGATAAATATAGACTCCAAAAACATCTTCCGGAGATTTATATCCATTCCAAACCGTCGGACGCCGCTCAAATTTATCTGCATTTATTACCTGGTTATGATCTTTAGTCATTTCAAAATTAAAATGGTCGTTGCCGAAAGCATGTTTTCCGTAAAGCGCTTCAAAGAAAGTTGCGAAGCCTTCATTAAGCCACGCATTCGCCCACGAACGGCACGTAAGCAAATCGCCGAACCATTGATGCGCGGTTTCATGCGAAACTAAATCGGTGCTTGTTATTTGCGGCTCTGCATTAAGACTGTGAAGAGTATTATCAGTTAAAGTAATTGCAGAGACATTTTCCATTCCGCCTTCTGTAAAATTTGTTACTGTTGAAAGAGAAAGTTTTTGCCATTCATAATGATGCCCCGTTACTTCGGAAAAATATTTGAGAATATCAGGAGTGTGGGAGAAATTTTCTTTTGCATTTTTAGCATACTTAGGGAGCACATAATAATAGATAGGAACATCATCCCATTTATCTTTTACGATTTTAAATTCCCCCGCAACGATTGAATTTAAGTAAACAACATGCGGTTTATCTTCAACCCATGTAAAAGTCTTTGTTTTATCTTTTTTATCTGTTGTTTCCTTTTTTAGAAGACCGTTTGAAACAACGACCCAATTTTGCGGAACAGTTGCGGTTAAAGAACTTGTTCCGAAATCATCTGGATAATCATGACAAGGATACCAATAGTGCGCATCTTCAGATTCACTTTGACTCCATAATTGCGGGGTGCGTTTAGGATAAGCGCTGTCTGGAAGAACAAAAAATATTCCTTTGCTTGGTATAGTTGAATAAATGATGGAATAAATAAGAGTGTCGTATAACCCATAGTTCTTACCAAGCTCGATTGAAAGAATTTTACCGTCATACTTGAAAGGCACATTTGCATTATCGAATTCTATTTTGTTAATTTTCATATCTGAGGCTTCAAGATGAACGGTATTATAATTTTCACGGAGAGGAACAATTGTTTCCGTAGCAACTCCAAGCACTTCTTTTTT
The DNA here is from genome assembly GCA_021793635.1 of Bacteroidota bacterium. The sequence goes on along the minus strand of JAJYSI010000167.1, from coordinate 1,753 downwards.
AGTTAGGTTAAAATGGAGGTTAAGGTTCAAGTTAATCATGTGAAATTCTTTATTAGGGGCTTGCTGTTCAAGGCGCTGATGTGAGCTTGAATTATTTTGCGCAAGTAGAAACTGGGTTGAAAGAATTAAAACGATAAAAAAATAACAAAGCCGTTTCATCATTTATCCACTCCGTTCTTTTTAATATTGTTCAAAAATAATTTTAAAGTCCTAATTGATCTTTGTTCGGAATCACTCTGGAAAATTTGAAATCTTTATCATTGACTCGAATAAACCGTTTTGCTTGTCCCCCTGATAATATACTTTCTCCAAATATAAGCCTGATGGTGGAGCCGTAAACTTTGCCGGCTCGTTTGAAAAATTGTTAAGATAAAATTCTATATCGCGGATTGTTTTTTTATTTCTTCCTACTTCAACCAAAACACCTGTGACTCTTCTAACCATTTTCCAGATGAAGTGTGAACCCTGAATTCGGAGAAGAATTAAGTCGCCGTGCTCTTTAAGTTGAATGCCTTCCACTAAGACTTTTTTTGATTTATCCTCTTTGTCTTCTTCCGCAAATGATGAGAAGTCATGCATACCGGTAAAGAGTTTGGAAGTTTCATCCATCGCCTTAAAATTTAATTTATCTTTTATCCACCAAACATAGTTTTTTCCGAAAGCGGTTCTTCTCCTTGAAATTTGATAGAGATAACTTCTTGAAACTGCATCATGGCGTGCATGAAAAGTTGGTTTAGCTTTTTCTATTTCCAAAATATTTATATCGTGCGGAAGTTTATCGTTAATTTTTAGTTTTAATATCTCCGGTGCAAGCATCGTTCTAACGTCAAGGTGAGCAACCTGGCAAAGCGCGTGGACGCCGCTATCCGTTCTTCCCGATCCTTGAAAATCAAAGTTTTCACTTTCGAATATTTCGGATAAAACTTTTATCATTGAGCCCTGAATTGTCTTAGCATTATTTTGCTTTTGCCAACCGCTATAGCGGGTACCGTCATATTCTAGATAGATTTTAAATTTTGACATTATTTTAACCAATGTTAACTAAAATTTAGTTAATGAGAATTCAAACTCACTCATGTTACGCAACCCTTGGAAAATTGGAGTTATAGAATTGACTGATATTTCATCATTCCAAAGAGCTGTTTCTGCGCAGGGTAAGTAACTAAATAGAAATTTCTTCTTCGGCGTAATCATCGGGCGTTTCACAAACGCGAACTTTAATCTTGTGAATATTTTGTGGCATCTTAGACTTTTTAATTTCTTCAAGAAAAAATCTTGTGATGTTTTCTACGGTTGATTGAAAATTAACTATCATTTTTTTTGAATTCATTTTAATTAAAAAATCAATCACATCCTTGTCTTCTTCATACGCAAGGAAAGCATGATCTAATTTATCAACGAGAGGCTCGATAGCATCTTTCAGATGATAATAATCCATTACCATCCCGTTTTCCATTACGTCACCTTCAATTTCGACAAGCATTTTGTAAGAATGCCCGTGAATATTTTTGCATTTACCGAAATGTTCCGGAAGCCGGTGTCCCATTTCCCAATTAAATTCTTTTGCTATTTTCATCAAACACCTTTAGTTGTTGGTTCCCAAATAAATTTATGCATTTGAAGCTGAAATCTTATATCAAGCTTATCTTCTAATATCCATTCAACTAATCTTACCGGTTCAAGCTCGCCAAATACAACCGAGAAAAGTATGATGCATTTCTTCATCAAATTATATTTCTGAATAAAGATCGGA
>JAJYSI010000166.1:2487-7187 GCA_021793635.1 Bacteroidota bacterium | reverse complement strand
AAACTGGACTTACTATATTTGGTCACATACGCAGATCTCTCCGCCGTTAATAATGCTGTGTGGACAACTTGGAAAAGCGATCTACTTGCTGAACTTTATAAAAAATCCCACGCAATGATTGAAGAACAAATCTCCGGTGAGGAATTATTAATTTCAAGCGTTTACGTAGTTCCCAAAGAAATAAGTAAGCACTCTCAGTTTATCTCCGAGGCAAATGTCAAGGATCATATTCAATCTATAAATGACTTAGGGTACACACATCAATTTTCAGAAAAGGAAATTGCGAAGCATGTTGAAGAAATTCAAAAAGGAGTATCACTTTCGGCGCTCTTCCAAGAGTTTAATACTTTTACTAACATAACGGTTATTACAAAAGATTTTCCATCGCTGCTTTCAAAGCTTTGCGGAGCGCTTTCAATCAACGATGCAAATATTCATGACGCAAAAATCTTTACCCGCAAAGACGGAATTGTAATCGATACTTTTAACGTTACTGATTTTAGAACTAATGAAAAAATTGATAAAGAAAGATATCCTAAAATAGAGAATGACTTGAAATCTGTCGTATCCGGGCTGCTCCAATTAAATCAGGAATTTGCACGAATGAAATCAAAATGGTGGCGCATCGAAAGCAAATTTTTTAAACGCACAGGCAAGATTAAAGTTGAATTTGAAAAACATAAAAGATATACCATCATAGATATTATTTCTCCGGACCGTTTAGGATTTTTATACCAGGTTACTTCAAAAATGAGCGAACTCGGTTTAATTATTTATCTGGCAAAAATTTCTACTAAAGGTGATGACATTGTTGATTCCTTTTATGTGCTTGATCGAAACGGAAATAAAATTTCGCAAAGCGATTATGATTTTATAAAATCGGAATTAACCGAAACTATCACATTAATGTTGTAAGGAAATTTGATTTGAACTTCATGGAAAAGGAAAAACCGATTGGCGTCTTTGATTCTGGTATCGGCGGTTTGACGGTTGTGAAAAGAGTTGCATCAGCTTTGCCTACGGAAAATATAGTTTACTTCGGCGATACAGCACGCGTTCCATACGGATCTAAATCAAATGCAACAGTGATAGAATACGGTCTGCAGGATGCCCGTTTTCTAATCAACAAAAATGTAAAAGCAATTGTAGTTGCGTGTAATACAGTTTCTTCCGTTGCGCTAGATGAGATTAGAAAAAAATTCAACGTTCCTGTAATAGGTGTAATTGAGCCAGGAGCAGCTCTTGCCGCTAAGGAAACCAAGAACGGGCGGATTGGAGTTATCGGAACGAGAGCTACAGTAAACAATAAGGCATACTCAAGCGAAATAAAAAAAATAAATTCATCTATCGAAGTTTATGAAAGAGAATGTCCGTTATTTGTCCCTCTTGCAGAAGAAGGCTGGATTAGGCACAAAGCTACTTACGATATTGCAGAAGAATATTTAAAGGAATTGAGGGAATTGAAAATTGATACGCTGGTGCTTGGTTGCACTCACTACCCCATTTTATCAGGCGTAATTCAGGAAGTAATTGGAAAAAATGTTAAACTGATTGATTCCGGCGTAGCTTCAGCCGAAGTTATAAAAAAAGAATTAGACAGGGTCGATCTTCATACAAATAAATATTCTTCCGGAAATCAAGAGTTTTATGTGAGCGATTTACCAACTAAGTTTAAAGAAGTTGCAGAATTATTTCTCGGCCAGGAAATAAAATTAGTTCAAAAAGTTGATCTGGAAACACTTACTTCTTGAATGAGCCAATCGCAAAATTAAAATCAAAGTGAACCAGATTCGCACATAGCTTTTATACAGGCTGAAAAGATAAATTTCACTTCTCAAAAATCTTTCTTAAATCATCTTGATTTTTTGTTACTCCAAGTGAAAGCATTAGCTTTATTCTCGCTTTTTGTCCATTGAGATAATCCGTAAAAATAACACCGATATTATGAAGCCATTTGCCGGCGCCGGGATAGCCGTAAATATCCATAGTTTCTCCAGCCGGGCATCGGGATACCAAAACAACAGGGATATTTTTGTCTACCGCGTACTTAATTCCTTCAAAGGCTGCCGGCGGAACGTTACCAACGCCGAGTGCCTCAACAACTATTCCCTCTGCTCCGCTATCGGCAGAAAACTTAAAAAACTTTTCATTCATTCCGGCGTAAACCGTAATCAAATCAACGTTACTAACAATTGTATCACTTTCGATTGTTTCAAGCTTACGAGGCAGTCTGTTCAGAATTACTCTCCCGTTTTGAATAAAACCAAGCACCCCAAAGTCAAGGCTGCGGAAACTGTCAATTTCTTCCGTAAAGGTTTTTGTCACTTCGCTTGCTGCGTTAATCTCTCCGTTTAGACAAACGAGCACACCCAAATTTTTACAATTTTCATTAAGGCATACCTGAATTGCGTCTGTAAGATTTCTTGGCCCATCCCATTCTGCTTCAGAACTGTTTTTCATCGAGCCAATAACAACTATAGGAAGCGAGGTTTTAATTGATAAGTCCAGGAAGTATGCAGTTTCTTCAAGCGTGTCTGTTCCGTGAGTAACGATTACTCCGTCGTAATTACCAGCGTTAAGCAACTCCCTAATTTTTTTTGAAAGCTGAAACATTAATTCCGGAGTCATGTGTGGTCCGGGATATTTTCCAAAGTCATAGCAAGTAATATTAGCAAGATTTTTTGCTTCCGGAATTTTTATTAAAAGCTCTTCCCCTGAATATCGTGGCACAGCGCTGCCCGTACTTTCGTCTATCATCATAGAAAAAGTGCCGCCGGTAAATACTACTAAAATGTTTTTCATAGTCAAATCTTTTTTTGATCTAAAATATATACAAAGTTTTCGTTTTTTTATTAATAATTCACATTCGACATAATGAGAAAACTCCGAGTTTTTCCTAAACCTCGGAGTTATATTTCAGTAACCATGTTAAAATTTTGTGCATTGGGGCCTTAGTCGTTAAGTTTTTCATGTAGAATGCATAATATGAGTTAATAATTTATACGGTTAAGATGAAGCAATAGTATTCTATATTACAAAAGTGCAATTTTACCTTGAAATACAAGTGAACTTGTAATATTTTTGAGCAAAAATTTTGGAGAATAAATATGTTATCAATAACTGATGTTGAATTGACGCCAAATCCCCATGCATTAAAATTTGTTTTGAATGAAAAAATATTGAACTTTGAAACACGGCAATTTCATAATAAACAAGAAGCCGAAAACGATCCTTTAGTAAACGGAATTTTTGAAATTGAAGGAGTTGTTTCAGTTTTTTATATGGATAAATTTATAACAATTGAAAAAGACAAACAGGCAAGCTGGGTACAAATTCAGAAACCATTTATAAATTTCATAAAGATGTTTGATAAGTCTTTAATCCCAGCTGAGAAAGAGGCTCAATCAAATGATGAGAATGCGGGAGAACTTTTAAAACAGATAAATATAATTTTAGACGAAAGAGTTAGACCAGCTTTGGCCGGGGACGGCGGCGGGCTCCAAGTTATCGGACTTGAGGGTTTCAAAGTTAAAATTCACTATCAGGGTGCTTGCGGAAGTTGTCCGTCAGCTATCAGCAGCACATTGACTGCAATAGAAGGTTTGCTTAAAAGAGATGTTCATCCGGATCTTGAAGTGGTAGCCGCATAAATATTTTATTTCTAATTTTTGCTGGGGAAGAGAATAAAAAATATTTCTTACCCTTTTTAATTTCTTTTTTTATAAATTTCCATCGTACAAACAAGCTCTTATGATGGAAGAAAATAAAATCCTATATACTGCCTCCTTAAAAATATCCGGAATACAATTTAATGTCTTTACTTCGCAAAAAGGTATAAGATATCTTTTTGTGAATAAGAAAGACATCACTCTTAAGAATGCCGTTGTTACAAAACTTCATCCAGACGATCCTTACATCTTTAACATATTCAATCAGCTTACAGAATACTTCAACCGCGAAAGGAAAAAATTCTCGGTACCGTTGGATATTTGCGGAACGGAATTTCAAATAAAAGTCTGGCAGCAACTGATGCAAATACCATATGGAACAACGATCTCCTACCAAATTTTGGCAGAAAATATCGGCAATGCTAAAGCGGTTCGGGCAGTTGGCAAAGCGAACGGATCAAACCCGGTGTCAATTATTATTCCATGCCATCGTGTTATTAACTCAAACGGGAAGTTAGGCGGTTATTCTGGCGGATTGGCTGTAAAGGAAAAGTTGCTTGAACTCGAAGGCGGGTTAAGTCTGGAGTTGTTTGAAAAATAATTTTCTTTTTATTCAAAAAAAAAGCGGTCTATTACCGCTTAATTTTTTTTATTTTAATTCAGACACTTTGCTTATGTCGTCAAGCTTAACAAATCTTTCGTTGAATTTGAAAGACCCTTTTGATGTTTTAACCGTTTTAATCAGTTTAACATTCACGCCGTCTACTTTCTTTTTAGCCTTTGCTTTATCGGCGAACGATTGTTGTTTTGCCATTTTTACACTCCTTGCATTTTTATGGCTTCAAATATAGCTAATACCATTTTTAAATAAAAGGAACAAAATTTATAAACATTACAAAAAGTCTAATTTGATTTACCGGATTCAGGCCACAACCAATAACTCCCTCTGTCAAACCAAGCGGAATGTTGTGAAATTTCCAACCATTCTATCATTCCACCACTCCAATTTTCCTAGGGTTGTGTTACATCAGC
>JAJYSI010000166.1:0-2477 GCA_021793635.1 Bacteroidota bacterium | reverse complement strand
CATCAGCTAATAAAATATTATCCGTCATCTTGCGCTTAGCAATCCTCTATCGGCCATTTTGTCACACTTTAGTCTTTTTTCCCTCTGCTTTTCACCTAAATTTTCCCTATTTCCACTAGGCCTGCAACAAGCCTATGACAGGCCTCCACCAAGCTTATAAATCTTACCTAAATAATGCAGACAAAATAGTGTGACAAAATGGCCGATACTTATTCATAGAAGTAAAACTTTGAACAGATTTTTCTATGTATAATACTAATAGCTGCGTTCAATAAAAACGAAGAACAATTAATGACTTTTAGAAAGGTATTTGGTATGTTTTATCGAACCGAGGTATTAAAAGACGTAGTTTTTAGAAGTGCTCTTTATTTACTCCATAATTTTACTTTTATATTTATAAGAAGCTCAAAAATGAGATTTTTCAAATCTATTTGTCTTAATTATATACTAATTTAGGCAAAAATGTTACAAAACTTCAAATTAAATCAGCAAATTCAGCACCAGAAATATTCTTCAAATCAATTGGCGAAATGGATATTTGCATTCCTCTTACTCCGGCGCTCACATAAATTCTATCGAACAACTGACAAGTTTCTTCAATAAAAGTCGGAAAATCCTTCTTCATACCTATAGGAGAGCAGCCGCCTCTAATGTAACCGGTTATATTGAAAATGCCCTTTGTCTTTATCATTTCCACTTTTTTATTACCACTGCATCCAGCAGCCTTTTTCAGATTCAATTCTGCCGTAACGGGGATGCAGAAGATATTTATGCCCGTTTTATCGCCTGTTGTTACAAGAGTTTTGAAAACAGATTCTGCAGCAACGCCAATTTTACGCGCAACTGTTTCACCGCTTAAATCATCTTCTTCAACATCATACGTGTGAGCTGTGTAAAAAATATTATTAGATTCTATAATTCTAATTGCATTTGTCTTGGACATTAGTAGCTCAATTAAATATTCACAGTTAAAAAAAAATCATGATATACAAATAGATATCTTCTCAATCTATTGTACTGTTATTTTCTTCATCCTCCCATTTTGTCGCACTTAATTCTTCATAATTCAAACTGTAGTTACCTGCTTTCAAAAGAAATTTCGTGTAGGAATGCTTTGGGCAAGAAAACAACTCCTGTGTGGAAGATTTTTCAACAATATTTCCTTTATATAAGATTATCATGTCATCGCAAAGCTTATTGAGAATAGAAAGATTATGCGCAATGCATATCATTGTGATTTTATATTCATGATTAATCTTCTTAAAAAGATTTAAAAGATTCAACCGCGATTCCGGGTCCTGTGCAGAAAAAGGCTCGTCAAGAATTAATAATTCGGGATTAGCGGCAAGTATTCTTGCAAGCGCTGCACGCTGCTGTTCACCTCCGCTTAGTTCATATCCTTTTTTCTTTCTTACTGATTCTGAAATGTTTAATGATTCGAATATCTTTTCCTTTTCGGATTCAACATTTTTAGTCTGGTGACGGATTCTCAAAGTTTCCTCAACTATCGATTCAATCTGGCGAAGAGGGTTTAATATCTCTCCGTTGTTTTGAAAGAGAATCTGGACAGGATTCGTTTTTGTTCTTTTCCATTCTCCGGAAAAATTATAAATGATTTTCCCTTCGTATGATTTGTTTATGCCGGCTATTATTTTTGCTAGAGAAGTTTTACCGCTTCCCGATTCTCCTGCAATTCCTAAGATTTTTCCTTTCTCTAAATTCAAACTGATATTATTTAAGATTATTTTTTTCGCTCCGCCTTTACTTAAATGAGTTGAGTCGTCTACCGAGTAACAGATGTTTTCCAATTTTAATAAATAGTTCATTTCCATAAGGAATTACCGGCTGTCAAATATTTGTTTAATGATTGATCACTACCAGCCTCAAAAAACTTTTGGGTATCGACAAAAGAGGAAAGTTTTCCTTCTGAGATAAATGCAATTTTATCGCTGATTTTTTGTGCAAACAATACATCATGTGTAACCAAAAGAGCGGAATGATCCTGTTCGCCGGTTAACTGGTTTTTTTGTGCTACAAATTCCTTTAACTTGATGAGAAACAAATTTGAGATTGCGGAATCAATACCGGAAGTTGGCTCATCTAAAATTATAATTTGAGGATGAGCAAGCAGAGCAAGCACAAAGCTTATTCGCTGCGCCATTCCGCCGCTTACTTCATAAGGATAAAGTGAGAATAATTTATTAGGGGCGGGCAGGATAAAATATTCCAGCAAGTCATCTGCTTCGGAGATATCCTTCGCAATCCTTCGGAAGTAATAATCAAATTTCATTAAATGGTCAAAGCTGTTTATGGAATCCTGGAAGACGTATTTTATTTTATTTCTTCTTATATCAAGCAGAGATGAATAATTTAACGATAAAATATTTTCTTTATCGAAAACAACAGTCCCTTCAACAGAATAAAATCTACTATCAAGCAAACCAGTTAAAGATTTAATCAGAGTAGATTTCCCGGTT
>JAJYSI010000165.1 GCA_021793635.1 Bacteroidota bacterium | reverse complement strand
GCCGTTATTGATGAAAAAGAATTTATTATTGATCAGTTGGTAAATTACATTACCGGAAAGCCAACCATTAAATAAAATATGACCTGTTTCCGGTTTATATCTTAAGGGCACTTCTAATAACTCCTCTGCCAAAAAAAGTAGAATAATGAAATGTTGGAGATTTTTCCACCATTCCACCCATACTGCCGCTTTGCCGTAAAGGTATTTTTTTATATTCTTTGATGTAGAGTACAGTCCTGAAAAATTGTTAAACCAATTAGAAGTTGTTTCAGTCTAAAAGGTAGTTTTTAAGATTTATTCTATTATTTATAACCGGAACAAATAATGTTTTTCTATAAACTTAAATTTAATTTTTGGTTAGAACCAATTAAAATATAGGATATGAAAATGAAAACGAACATGAATAAAATTCTAATTACCGGGGTCTCCTTATTCTTCCTTTTGACCTTGTTTGCGCAATTAACATTTGCCAAAAGTAGCAACGGACATCCATCTAAAAGTACCTTGAAAATATTTGTCGAGTATAGGTTGGCTAAAGACCATTTGCTAAATGATAATAATATAAATATTGATATAAACGGTAACAAAATTATCCTTTCCGGAACAGAGCAAACGATATATGAAAAAAATCAGGCGGCTCAAGAAACACAGGATGTAGCTGAGAATTATGTCGTGGTAAATAACATTACTGTAACCAGCCCCTTTGTTTCCGATTCGGCAGTTGTTAAAAACGTACAGAAAAGAATATTTAAAAATGTCTTTTACGGAGTATTTGATTGGGTTACCGTTCATTATAAAAACGGTATTGTAACCTTAAAAGGATGGGTTCATTTGCCCTGGTATAAGTCCCAGTTTCAAAAGGAAGCAGAAAAAGTGGTTGGAGTTAAAAGTGTAAATAATGAACTTCAAAATACTTTTGGTCCTGGAAATATCGGAAGAAGGGCAGCCCGGCTTATTTACAACGATCCGATGTTTGAAGGAATGGAGTATGATTCAAATCCTCCAATTCATATAATTGTAAATAACGGAACAGTGCTTCTCGAAGGCTCTGTAATGTCGGATGCGCAAAGCGGCTGGGCATCTAACCTTGTCCGGTATTACACAGGTGCCATAACCATAAAAGATAATTTGAGTGTTATTAAGGGTTAAAAGAATCCGTTGTAGAGGACTTTCTATTTCGCGCGAAGGCGATTAGAACTATAATCCTTAGACGAAATAGAAACCTCTACAACAACGATATTTTCATCCCTAATAATTCCTCTGCTAAACAAAGTAGTATAATAGAACGTTGGAGATTTTCCCACTATTCCATTCCTCCATCATTCCAATCTTCCATCACTCCACAATTCCATCACAACATACCCTCAAAAACTTTAATCCCGTGTCCCAAACAAAATCTTATAGTCTTTCTCTTTCCCTTTTTCCCACCAATTTTCAGGAATTACTTTCCAATTGCCTAACGCTTCCGGTGTGACTGATTTCTTTTTCTCTATCCATTTCATCAAATAATAGCGAAGATCCTTTTGAGTAGAAGTTATAATTCTCTTTGTAATCTCTTCTTTTGGAATTTTTGCTCCCAAAGTTAAATGACCGCCGCCGCCGTTTCCCCGGTATGAGTTCATGGCAACCTTGTAATATTTATCCATATAAAACGGTTTCCCATTTGAAAATGATTCTATTGTAACTCGTTCTCCTACAGGTTTTGAAACATCCACCGTGTAATTAATCCCGGCGGCAGAAGAAAAATTATAATAATTGGTTGCAAGCTGCGCTTCATGATACGAGTATTTTATTTCTCCTGTCGAATCCTTTTTAAATTTCAAAAGATCATCATCAGAGTTTTTCATTTGGTTAAACCAATTACCGAAAGAATATTCAAGATAATCTTTTATTTCCTTTCCGCTCATTTTCATTGTGTATAAAAGATTTTCAAATCTGTATAGATTAAACATGTCGCGGACGTAAACGGTTCCTTTTTTTATTTCGGCATTAAAAGACAGCGGCTCTGAGAAAGAAACATCAGCATGTGTTAAATCAAGCTGAATTTTTTGGATGAGATCAACAAACGGAGAATCACCGAACATAGACTCGCGCGTTGAAATTGTCTTTGTAAAAACTCCGATAGGTTTAGAAACATAATTTTTCACCTCTTCAATTACAGGGCCAAATTTTTTCATATAACCTGCATCGGGCTTATAATTTTTGCTTGCAACAATTTCTCCGGTGATTTCCTTTTTCCATGATGACGAAGAAGAATTGTAATGAAACGTAACTGTTGCTACCGCAGCGTTTCGTGCTGCATTGGCGGGATCGAGAATTAAGACCTTTTTTCCCTCTGAATTTTTTACGTCGAAATTCCAAACCTTATGATCATGCCCCGCGAGTACAATATCAAAACCGGGAACCTGTTCAGCTACAAGCTTTGATGCATTTTCCAATAACGGCGTGTTTGCTGTTTGCCCGTTATAATTATATTCAATTCCCGAGTGAAAAAGTCCTATCAATAAATCAGGTTTCTCTTTTTCTTTTATAATTGCAACCCATTTCTTCGCAGTTTCAATCATATCGTCAAATCGAATTCCGCTCCATATTTTTTCCGGCAGCCAATTTGGAATGGCGGGCGTTATCAATCCTAGTACCGCTATTTTTATTCCGTCCTTTTTAATTATTGTGTAGGGCTTATTACTTTCCCACCTGTTTACAAAATATGGCTTCCCGGTTTTTGTATCAACGGCATTTGCTGCAAGCCAGGGGAAATTAAACTCCCTGTCTATTTTATCATAAACCGGATGACCGGGCTCAATATCATGGTTGCCAACAGTACCGGCATCATATTTCATGTAATTCATTACCTGCGCGCAGATGTGAGGTACATTCGTCTTCTCGAAATTGTAATAATAAACAACAGGCTGCCCTTGAAGAATATCTCCGTCGTCAAGCAGAATTACACTTTGATCTTTCTTAGCTCTTTCCTCCTTAACGTAAGTATAAATTTGTGCAAGTGAAGTATTTATATCCTTACCGGTCGTAAAATTAAAAGGGAAAAGAGAACCGTGTATATCGCTGGTTTCAATTATTTTCAATTTGATTGTCTGTGCAGCAATGAAAGGATGAATAGCTAATAAAACTATAAGAAAGATCGAAAAACTAATTTGTTTTAATTTATGATTCATTAATATCTTTCCTTAAAATTATTTCTGAAAATGCTTTTAATTTGAATTATTCAAGTTGACCGCTGTTGAAGGTAAGCCGTTAAATCGGCTGAACTATATTGTTTTGAACAAGCAGCCCACGACTTGAGTCGTGGGTCGCTTGACAAATAACCTTATTTATCAACCGTTTCAACGGTTTTTAGTACTTAAATAAAAACTAGCGGTCATTTTGAGTGAATTATATAAAAATCGGAAACAAAAACGCAAAACAAATTTACAAGCAAATTAAGAAGAGTGCCTGTCCCGTTTACCCCGTTTGCGGGGTTTGCGGGAAGAAATCCCATGCTCAACTCTACTCTATTTAAAACAAGAAAGCCCGGCATGGGGGTGACACCGGGCTTAACTCTGTTTGCTTCAAAGGGCAGGGATGTACCCTTCGAAAGAGCTATAATTAAATTAAACATTTGAATCTATTGTGTCAAGAAAATCCATCAGTTAAACAAATTTAACTAACATTTATTTTAAATTACTCAGTAATTAATCCTTCATTGGTTACTGATAATTGAAAACACCCGCTCAGTCACGATTTTTGCAAACCCAAAAAATCGTGCCTTCGCTCTGGACAGCCGCCTATTTACCTTTCCCATTTTGCTCTTGAAATACATCCGCAATGTCGTCTTGACATTCGTACTCTTTTCTCTGCTCGTCACTAGTTACTCGTCACTTGTCACTATTCCGATAATTCAACATTCAGCATTCAACATTCAAAATTCCTTCCCGCTCGTCACTAACTCCCTCAAAACTCAAAACCATAAAAGGAAAAATAAATACCTTTAAATTTAGATTCTAGACCTCCGCCAAAAGATAACCTTGACGAATAATATTGAATATCAAAATGATCTGCAATAAAATTTAAAGGTTTGTTATTGGTATATGCTTTTAACAAAGTAAATATTCCTTTTAATCTAAATCCAATACCGTCCGACTCATCATTATAATAACCGTTCCCGTCAAACCTTCCTATCAAAACAGTAAAAGTTTCAAATAAATTAAATTCATGTCCCTTATGAACGACAACATTATCATTACTTTTTAATTGAATCAGGTTTCTGCCAATATTAATGTCTCCTATACCGCTCTTATATGTAACGGGTCCTAACCCCTCAATAGGATTAATTAACAAATTATCTGCATCTACAGTAAAATCATATCCAAATAATCTAAATAAATTATTGTGAAGTTTAATATCCAATCCGGTTGATAACGTGTATCCTAGTCGAGCCGTCCTCGGTAAAGGGTCTGCTTGATTCGGATCGATATATGAAACTTCCCCGCCTTGATTAAGTCTTGAATATCCTATTGAAAAATTGAAGTATGGTACTGCCGGAATATTCTCAAGCATATAAAATTTATATCCACTGTCAATCAATTTTACAATAGGAACCGTTAGTAAGAAACCATAATCCAGAGTAGATGTTCTAACTGAAGAATAATTTATCTGGCTTAAATTACCCATTCTATAGTATGACCCAAGGACAGAATGAATACTTTTGTAAGTAATTCCTATGTCAAACTGAACATAATAATCGATGCCAATACCTAAGCTATATGCATCAAATTCATCATAAGGATTACTCTTAATTACCGGGACATCAGATGGAAAAGCTGTTGTACCATAAATAGTTCCATAATCAAATTTTGAATGAATATATCCAAAGCCTGCACTTAGACTTAAACCATTTAATTCATTCCTAAAATTATATCCGATATCAACAGCGCTATTTCGATAAGTCATTGAATTCATGCCTAACCAATCTACATTTGAAGGATAAAATTGATAGGCAAGATTATTTGTCTGACTAAAATGACCTAGCTGAGCAGGGTTATAATAAAAGCCAAAAGGATCGTTGTTTGGTAAAGATGTACCAACCATTCCCAACCCGTTTAACCTTGGTGATGGGTTCAGATAGAGCATTAGTAATGCAGCTTGACCTTGAGCCTTTAGTATTGAAACACTAAATATTAACAAAAATATTAAGCTTATAATTTTAAAAGTACGCATAGAAACCTCCCATTTTTAGCATTAAAATTATTTTCAAAGCCATTAAAATTATCCCTTTTGTCAAAGGAATAATTTATAAGTCAAATAAAATTAAATTTTATTAATACCATATCAAAATAAAAGTAAATAGCCCTTTATAATTAATTATTTTTACCCGGATTTCTATATCCACTTTTAACTTCTACTATTGCCTTTCCTGAAGCATATCGGCATTCTAAGTGCGGCTTTCTAATGGCCGTTTTTCTAATTTTGCTTACGCAACCAAATTGACGGCAATAAAAAAGCCGCATACGGCATTATCTCTATTCGGCTAATGCAACAATGCCCCCTCCGTTCGTCTCTCCATTCCGCTTCGTTCGAAAACTCACTCCGCTCCATTCCGTTCCTCTCTGCGTGGTCATTCTTGCTGAAATCAAAAAAAGTCTTCCACTTGTCACTCGTTACTAGTCACTCGTCACTATTCCCACATTGGCGCTGTCGTCGACTTTTGTCATGAATCCTTGTAACATTATACCTTTTTTACATAATTATAGAAGTTCCTAGACTAATATTAAAATGATTCTGCATCTCATTAAATAATTCCCAAGAAAAATCGATTCTAAAAAATGAAAGAATATTTCCCACGCCAAAACCAATTTCCCAAATTTTATTTTGTGGACTTAAATCGAAGTTTGACGAATTGGATATTAAACCGAAGTTTGAAAATAATAATAAATCATAAGGAACATTTTTTAGGAAAGGTATCCCGCTGATGTTGAATAAATAGTTCTTAAAATTGTTTTCAACAAATATTCCTATGTATCTTTTGCCGAAATAATTGTCATCTAAAATTGTCCTAAAGGTATTTTCCCCGCTTAATGTTGAAAAATTGCCTGGGAAATGAAAAAGATATTGGGGTAATATATCACCCGATAAATCTCCTATTTCAAAAGTAAGGTCTGTATTAAAAATATAGCTGAACTGATTGTATGAATTAACATGCAAAAAAAACGATTGGAAATTATAATTACTTTCTAAATATTTTTTTGAACTGTAAATAAGACTTAAATAAAAATCAAAATAGTTGCTTGAATAATCTGGTTCTTCAAACCAGCCAAAGTCATTGTATTTCCTTGTGTCATAATTAAAGTTGTATAATATACTATTGATTTTCCCCACGGTAATCGGGATAATTTTTCTAAAACTGCCGTCTTTATTAAATAAGCTCCAATTGGTATTTAAAGATACATTTGTCTGGTTTTCAGAATCAAAACCTAAATCAAACTTCCAAATATTGGAAAAGTTAAAATTGATAAATGCATAATATTTATTTGTATAATAGTAATCAGCATAATCATGCTTGTACAATAAGCTGTTATAAGTAATGTCAAACTGCGAATACTCATAATGTCGATTTAAATAAGATAAAACATTACTTCTTGTAAAATTAATATTCACATTATTACTTAACTTATATTTCAGATCAATCTTAAATTTATTTTTTTTATCAGATATTCCGTAACCGTATTTTGCTATAATTCTAAACGGTAGGAAAATATTCTTGGAATCCAGACCTAATCCTATATACGAACCTTCTACCCGGTTATAATGATAGAAATCATCAAAGTCTGTAATTGGTAAATCCGGAATAACAGAATAATAATTTGTTACTAGTAGAATTGCTTTTAGAATTGTCTTTTTTACGAAGCTTGCATGCTCAACTACACTGTCAATCCTGCTAATAGCATTCTTTTCTCTAATAGTCAGTGGTATAATTTGTTGACTCCGCCACAGGTTCACTTCCTTTTCTTTTTCTGACAATTTAGTTACAAATACCTTGTTATCAAATTTATGGTAAAATTTTTTAGAATTTAAAATATAATCAGAAAATAAAGAAGTCTGTGTAATATATATAGGCGGTAAACCCGGGATATTTAAATTCATTTGATAGTTTTCTAAAAATATTTTAGGAAGCCAAAAATAATTCTGGTATTCGGAAAATTCACAT
>JAJYSI010000164.1 GCA_021793635.1 Bacteroidota bacterium | reverse complement strand
AATTTCCTACATAGTATTTCTGACGATAGACAAATCCAAAATTGTAGTTGAGACAAATCTAGGATGGTTATTTACCAATGCTATGACTGAAATTTTCACTGGTCTGGTGATTGGTTTTATGTTAAATTTTGTTTTCCACGGAATTTCTTTTGCGGGCTCTTTAATAGGTTTTAATATGGGTTTGTCGATGGCTGAAGCTCTCAATCCTGTTGATGGTTTTAGCAATAATGTAATCGGAAACCTCCTTTCGATGGCTTCCCTTATGCTCTTTATATTGATAAACGGGCACTTATACGTAATAAGCGGATTGTTTTATTCCTTCTCAATTGTTCATATAGGAAAAAATACTTTTACTGATCCGGTCTATCAATTATTGATTCGATATTCAGCCGGCATTTTTATAATTGCGGTAAAAATTGCTTCGCCGTTTATTGTTTCCTACTTCCTTGTTTATATTGCCGAAGGAATAATGGCGAGAGTTATTCCTCAGATGCAGGTATTTTTTGTTTCGCAGCCAATAATGCTGGGTCTTGGGTTTGTACTTCTTGCAACCCTTGTCCCGATTTACTTTTATGTAATAAAATTCTTATTAAGAGGTTACGAAGATAATCTTGTTTCCTTAATTAAGGCGATGGGGCAATAAATGGCTGAAGTTGACGGTCAAGAAAAAACCGAACAAGCTTCCGGTAAACGGCTAAACGAGGGCAGGGACAATGGAAGAGTAGCAAAAAGCAGCGAAATAAATTCCTTTGCTATTTTTTCTGCGGGCATGTTAATGATTTTTTTTACTCAGCATTATATGAGTAAACAAATTTCAGATCTGACGATTAACACTTTTAATTCTCTCGATGTTCATAATATCAACCAAGAAACTTTTACTTACATAATTAAAGATACTATTCTAACTTTCCTCCTTACCGTAGCCCCCATTTTAGGAGTATTGTTCGTAGTTGCACTTGTGGCTGGTATCGGGCAAGTCGGCTTCCACTTTAGTTTTAAGGCGCTAATGCCGAAATTTGAAAAATTTAATCCGTTTACCGGCATAAAAAAAATCTTAATTTCAACAAGATCTCTTATTGAAGTCGCAAAATCGTTAATAAAGCTTGCTATTATCGGTGGACTTACATATTCCATACTATCTCAATTTGTACTTAATTCAGAAACTCTCGTAGAGTTATCAATTCCTCAAATTCTTTCATACATGATAGAAGCTGCATACACTTTAATTTGGAAACTTGCATTGGCTTATTTCTTAATTGCAGCGGTCGATTTTGTATATCAGAAGATAAAATACAAAAAGGAAATGATGATGACCAAACAGGAAGTAAAGGAGGAGAACAAACAAACGGAAGGCGATCCTCAGATAAAATCAAGGATACGTAAAGTGCAATTTCAAGCTGCCAAAAATCGGATGATGCAAAAAGTTCCCAAAGCAGACGTTGTGATTACTAACCCGACGCACTATGCAATCGCTTTGAAATATGATATGTCAAAAAATGTTGCACCAAAAGTTTTGGCTAAAGGTGTAGATGAATTGGCTCAGAGGATAAAACAAATAGCAATAGAAAATAGTGTGCCTCTGCATGAGGATCGTGAGTTGGCAAGAGCTTTGTATAGAATTTGCGATGTGGGAGACGAAATTCCGTCAACGCTTTTTAAGGCCGTGGCACAAGTTTTGGCGTATGTTTATCAACTGAAGAATAATAAGAAAAGAAAACTTATTGCGTAAATGAAAAACATTGGAAAAAATACCGACATCATCTTAGCTTTTGCATTAATTTTTATGCTGGGGTTAATGATTATTCCACTTCCGGCTTATCTGCTTGATTTTTTTCTTGCATTGAACATAACTTTGTCCGTTTTAATACTTATTGTTTCTCTATATATTCAGTCCCCTTTAGACATTTCGATTTTTCCCGGATTGCTATTAGTCCTTACTCTTTTTAGGCTTTCGCTTAATATCAGTTCGGCAAGATTAATTTTGCTTGACGGATATGCCGGAAAAGTAATTGATACATTCGGCGCCTTCGTAGTGGGAGGAAATTATGTTGTCGGCTTTATAATTTTCATAATCCTGGTAGTAATCCAATTTATTGTAATTATAAAAGGATCGGGAAGAATATCGGAAGTTGCAGCTCGTTTTACCCTTGATGCAATGCCAGGCAAGCAAATGGCGATTGATGCCGATTTGAATACCGGTTTGATTAACGAATCAGAAGCCAGGCAAAGAAGAGAGTCCATCGCAAGAGAAGCGGAATTTTATGGAGCCATGGATGGCGCAAGCAAATTTGTTAAAGGAGATGCCATTGCAGCTCTTCTTATAAATGTGATTAATATAATCGGAGGATTTATAATCGGCGTAGCTTCCAAAGGAATGTCTTTTACGGATGCTATTCATACTTATACAATTTTAACAATCGGCGATGGTCTTGTTTCTCAAATTCCTGCGCTATTGATAGCAACCTCAGCAGGCTTAGTTGTAACAAGAAGTGCCGCCGGTACTGCTCTTGATAAGCAAATGAAAACACAGTTACTATCAAATCCACGTGTCTTAGGTACTGTTTCCGGGGCGATAGGCCTTTTTGCTTTTATACCTGGCATGCCTGCAATTCCCTTTCTTTTGCTTAGCACGCTTTTAGGAACGCGCGCTTTTCTTACAAAGAAAAGTCAAGGAAATCCTACCGATTCCACGGAAGCACAAGTTGCCGAGGCTGAACCGGGTGAAGAAAAAGTCGAGCAGTATTTGCAAGTAGACCCTGTCGAAATTGAAATTGGTTACGGGCTAATAAATCTTGTTGATGAAAAACAAGGAGGAAATTTATTCCAAAAAATATCTTCTACAAGAAAATATATAGCTTTGGAATATGGCGTACTAATTCCTCCCGTGCGTGTTAGGGACAATTTACAACTTGAACCGAACGAATATATAATTAAAATTAAAGGAAATATAGTCGCATCTTATGAAATATACACCGATAGATTCCTTGCTATGAATCCTGGAAATATTGTTGAACCTTTAAATGGAATTCCGACAAAAGACCCTGCGTTTAATCTATCCGGCTTTTGGGTTACACGAGAAGAAAAAGATAAAGCCGAGCTTTTAGAATATACCGTAGTAGATAGTATTTCGGTATTATCGACACATCTTCAAGAGACATTGAAGAAAAACTTCGATAAGATTTTGACAAGGCAAGCTGTAAAACAACTCTTAGAAAACTTAAAGAAGGAATACCCGGCAGTAATCGAAGACATAAATTCTGATGCATTATCACTCGGCACAATTCAAAAAGTGCTCCAAAATTTGTTAAAAGAATTAATCCCGATTAAAGACCTCGTTCAAGTTTTGGAAGCTTTAATTGATTATTCAAAGGTAACGAAAAATATTGATGTGCTTACAGAGTATGTAAGACATGCGATGGGTGAAACAATTGCAAATTTGTATAAAGATAATAACGGCATCATTCATGCCATTTCGCTTGGTGAAGAAATAGAATCTTTTATTACGAAAGCCTTGCAAAATCAAAAAGAAGCGGTGCAAACACTTGGATTGAGCCCGGTAGTTTTACGCGAGCTAAATAATAGAATTCAAAACTTTGTAGAAAAGTTTAAGATGCTTGGTTATATTCCTATAGTAATTACATCTGCTACTATCAGACCATATTTTTACAGGCTTATTAACGCAAGCTTCCCCGATGTTGTTATCCTTTCATATTCAGAGCTTCCTTCTCACATGGAAATTGAGTTCATTGAAAAATTAGAGGTAATTAATGCAAATTAAAAAATATTTGGCACCAACTTTAAAACAAGCTTCAGCTCAGATGAAGGAAGAGTTGGGCGGTGATGCTGTGATTTTAGGGACGAGGGTAATTTCGGGCGAAGACAAATATGGCTCAAAAAAAATGTTTGAAATTACTGCGGGTATTGAAGAAGAAATCGTTTTTGAAAATACAGGAAATTACGGGAAGAGCTTAAAGATAACGGCAAAGGAGAGTTTTTCTGATGAACTAAAAAAGTTATCCGATAAAATTTTCATTAATCCTTCGTCAAATAATAATTTTCCTCCGGAATTCGAGAAAAAATTAAAACAGTCCCAGATTAAAAAAGCGTCAACAAACATTCATCAAAAAGAGCTAAAGGAAATTATTAACACATTGTATCACCACGAAGTTCAGAAGCGTGTTTTAACATCGGTTATAAATCAACTAAAAAAGTTTGACGGATTTTTAGAGCCTTCAAATATAGAAAACTATGTTTTATCAAGCATTTCTTCGATGATTCCAACCTATAATTTTGAAGTCAATAAAAATAAAAAGCCTAAGAAAGTTGCATTAGTTGGTCCTACCGGCGTCGGAAAAACAACTTGCATAGCTAAGCTGGCGGTTATTTCTAAAATACTTCACAACTTAAATGTTGGACTGATTTCAATCGACACCTACAGGTTAGGAGCTATAGACCAGCTTAGAATATTTTCTGAAGTCAGCAATATTGATATGCTGGTTGCCTATGAGCCCTCTGATATTCCTCGTCTAATTAATTCATTTAAAAATAAGGATATAGTTTTTATTGACACAGCCGGTAGAAGTCAAAAGAATATTGAACATCTCAAAAAGTCAAAAGAATTTTTAACCGCTGGTAAAGTCGATGAAACTTATCTTGTCTTAAGTGCAACAGGCACGTCAAAAAATCTTTTTGATGTTGCGGAGAAATTTAAGCTGTTCGATTATAATTCGGTTATTTTTACAAAAATTGATGAGGCGGTTACCTATGGGAATATTCTAAATATTGTGACAAATTTTGATGTTCCCGTCTCCTTTTTGACTAACGGTCAGATAATTCCGGATGATATAATCTCTGCTGATCCGGAATTCATTTCTAAGATGATTTATACAGGAAAAATAAATTAATGACCGGGCAAGCCGAAAGAGTTTTCGAACTGGAAAGCCTAAAGAACAACGAGGCTTTAAGATATTCCTCAAAAATTGTCGCTTTTACATCGGGCAAAGGAGGGACAGGCAAAACATTTATTTCGGTTAGCCTTGCTTATGCAATTTCAAGATTGAATAAAAAAGTCTTATTTATTGATTTAGATTCCAACCTTTCTAACGCCAATATTATGCTAAATGTTGTTGCAGGTAAAACACTATATGATTTCTTTACCGGAAGAAGCTTACTTCATGAATTAATTACCAAATACGAACCGAATTTACATTTTATTTTTGGCGACTCCGGAAAAACGGATTATCCAAAATCAAAAGCCGAATTAGTCGGTCAACTATTTAATCAAATAAGAGCTCTTCAGAACGATTACGATATTGTTTTGCTGGATACCGGCGCGGGTGCAGGAGAAGATGTCATCTCGGTATTAGTAAATGCTGATAAAAACATATTAGTTACTACTCCCGAACCAACGGCAGTGATGGATGCTTATGTAATTATAAAATTTTTAAGCAGTCGTAATTATTCTGGCGAAAAAATGGTGATTATAAATAAGTGTGTTGATCGCAATGATGGGGAAGTTACTTTTAATAATCTTTCCCTGGCAGCAAATCATTTCTTAAAAGAGAAAATAGATCTGCTGGGCGAAATTAAATATGACAATACAATAAGTAAAACAATTAAAACCCAGGAACTATTTGTAAAAAAGTATCAACGGACAGAAGCAAGTCTTCAAATCTTAAAGATAGCTAAAAGACTTTCTGAAATCATTCAAGTGGCTAATATTCACCATCCCAACAAAAAATCATTTCCGTAAACCTCATTTTTATATCTATTTCAGCTCTATTACTAAGCTAAATTAAAGGCTTCTGCTGGTATAGAATTTGAGTTTTCATAACAAAATATAAGATGTTATGAATAAAATAATACTACAGCTTGGAATGTTGGCCTTTTTTCTTTCGGTAATCTTTTTTAGCCGGATGGGTTTACCGATTACGGAATTATTTTTTAAGTCATTTGTGGTTTTTGTCGCTACTACTGTTATGCTTAGTATTATAATTATGGCATTTATAAAAGCAATAAATAAGACTTCATTCGAGAAGAAAAGAGATATAACAAAAAACATTAATGGGAAATAATTCAAATGAATACTGCAACACTTTGGGATGAATTTAAAGCTGAGCCGACTGCAAGTCTAAAGAAGCAGATTATAATGAATTATATAAAATTAGTTCATTACGTAATTCATCACTCTAAATTTGTAAGTCTGGAAATCCTGGATGACCGAGACTATTTCCAATTTGGTGTTGAAGGATTAAGTGAAGCAATTGACCGGTTTGATCCCCAATACGGAACAAAGTTTGAAACTTATGCTATCCAAAGAATTAGGGGGAAAATAATTGATGAGCTAAGAAAACTTCAAATAAAACCGCGTTCTAACGCTCAGGATTCAGAGCAAGTGAATTTCTACTCAAATATATCTTTGACAAGCTCAGTTGATGACGAAGACGGTTATTTATTGTACGAAATAATTCCGGGCAGCTCGGAAATTCCAGACCAATCAACTGAAAAAAATCAAGTGAAAGAAATTCTTGTAGATGCTATCAAACAATTAGACGAAAGAGATCGCTTGATTATCACTTTATATTATTATGAGGACTTAAATTACAAAGAGATAGCAAAGGTCTTGAATATTACGGTTTCAAGAGTATCTCAAGTTCATTCAAGAATAATTGACATGCTAAAAACCAAGCTGGCTTATATAAATGAATAATAAATACCCGCCAAATATTAACGAAAAGAAAACCTACCTTCGGTTATTATATAGCATTCGGAATCTTCCTTCAATTCCAATAGTAATTTTTGAAGTTTCCAAGCTCTTAAATAATCCCAAAACTAGCGCTTCCGACCTAGGCAAAATGATAAGTCAGGATCAGGGAATGGTTGCGAAAATATTAACCGTCGCCAACTCTCCTCTTTATGGGTTGCCGAGAAGAGTTTCTACAATTGAATTTGCCATTGTAATCCTTGGCTTTGAACACATTAAAAATATCGTTATTGCGCTTTCTATGATTGAAGCATTCAAAAAAGAAACTGGAAAAAACTGGGATAGCAAATCTTATTGGAATCATTCTATAATGACTGCCGGCGCAGCAAAAAAAATAGCTGACGATCTAAACTATCCCAAATCAGGAGAAGCTTTTACTGCCGGGCTTTTACATGACCTAGGTATTTCAATTACCCAGAGGTATTTCAACACAGAGTTTAAAGCCATTTGCGATCTCGTTGAT
>JAJYSI010000163.1 GCA_021793635.1 Bacteroidota bacterium | reverse complement strand
AATTAATAAAAATAATAACTATAATAAAATAATGAATGAATTATTAAAAACCAATAAAAATTATTTATGGCCGTTTTTTAATATTTCATTTCAATACGCAATAAATTCCCAATTTAAAATAAAAAAGCCCGGCGATGGGGGTGACACCGGGCTTAACTCTGATTGCTTCAAAGGGCAGGGGAGAACCCTTCGAAAGAGTTAATTCTAATCTAAATTTTATAATTTGTTTTGTCAAGGAGTAAATAAATATTTTTTGTCCTACAATATGAAATCAATAAATCTATATGATTGAAAAATAAAAAAATTGCTTAAACCAAATCCTATTGCATTTAATGAATTGCAAAATTGTTTTTATAACTTTAACTTAATCTTAAACTTAAACTTATTACCATGTGCGGACGCTTCGAAACAAAACCATCAATTCAGTCTTTAGTTAGACCCTTAATAAGGCAAAACATCGACCTTGAACCTGAACTTAATCTTGAACCTGTACTTAAACCCACAAAGTTCACTAACATTGCCCCAACCAATAAAATACTTTCAATTACCTATAATGACAGAAGTTATAAACTATCGCAAACAAACTGGGGAATTAAATTCAGCGCCGGATCGCCGCTTATATTCAATAGCCGGATTGAAACAATAAAAGAAAAGAAATTCTGGCTTAGCTTATTTGAAAAGAACCGGTTGCTAGCCCCCATGTCCGCCTTTTACGAATGGAAAAAAGAAGGCACAAAGAAAATCCCATACAGAATATTTCTCCGGGATGAAGAAATCTTTTTGTTCCCGCCCTTTTACCATATAGACAAAGATAAAAACATATTTTCATCTTTAATCACTGCATCTCCAAACGATTTCATAAAACCAATTCATCACCGCATACCAGTGATTCTAAAAATTAATGAAGCAATAAACTACCTCATCGACGACCCTGACGCCAACATCTCAAAATGCCAACCGTACTCCGATAAAATGCAAATGGAACCCGCATCAATTTAACGTAGAAAGATGTATCGTGCCTTAAATATTTTAGAAAATAATCATTGATTAATTGCTATATCTGTTATATATTAGATATAACAGATAATAGACATAGCAATTGATCAACAAATGATTCTAAAAATTGATTTCGCATCAGAAACGCCAATATACGAACAGCTTAAAAATCAAATCATTGAAGGGATAGCTTTCGGAATATTAAAGGAAGGAGAGCCGCTTCCTTCCGTGCGCCAGATGGCTGAGGACATAGGAATAAATTTGCACACCGTCGGTAAAACATATTCAATATTGAAAAGAGAAGGATTTCTAATTATTCATAAAAGAAGTGGCGTAATAGTTAATAGTCTTTCCCAAATGCGTAACAAATCTTTTCTTAAAGAAATTCCACTGCTTATAAAACCAATGATTGCGGAAGCCTATTGCAAAGGGATAAGCGAAAATGAGTTTTTAGATAAATGCAAGGAAATTTTTCAAATAATTAACAAAGGTAAAAAATAATGGAACATAATTATGCTTTATTATTGCTGTATTTTCCTATACTTATTTCAACTGTTGTTCTAGGATTTATAATACCTTTCTTAAATAAAGAAACGATCATCTTCGGTATTAGAATTCCTTATAAAGAAATAAATAACCCAATGGTGGAACAACTAAAAAGAAATTTTAGGCATAACTATTTGGCAACGATGATTCCGTATTCAATCGTACTTGCTTTATCTTTATATGAATATGAAAATAAATCAATACTCTCCCTGGGTATTATACTCTCGGTGTTCTTTATAGGATATCTTTATGTTTTATACAATCACAAGATGGCAATAATTAACAATTCTATTGTTAAAAAAGATGTTGGGAAGAAGGAGCAAATAATAGTTGTAGATACCAGCTTCAGAGAAGGAAAATATCTTATTCCTTTTGCCTGGTTTATTCCATCGCTAATCATAATTATATTTTGTTTTTTATTTATTACATTGAATTATGATAAAATACCCGCAACAATTCCTATTAAATTTAATTTTGACGGGAAGGCAATTCTATTTACATCCAAAACATGCTTTTACGTATTTCTAATGCCGGTTAGTTCAATAATAAATTTATTGTTGTTTGTAGGAATTTATTTCGTTATCAAAAGAGCTAAGCAGCAGACTTCATCCAATTACCCTGAAAAATCAAAACTTCAGGATAGGAAATTCAGGTATCTTTGGTCTGGTTATATTGTCATATTAGCTTTTATTTTATCCGCATTCTTTGTAATAATCTCTCTCAAAATAGACCAGCTGATTAATTTATCTGGCGAATTATTTACGATCATAAATATCGTTGTTCCGAATGCTGTTCTTATCGGTGCAATTGTGCTAGCAATAAAAACAGGGCAGTCCGGCAGCAGGTTAAAATTTGATACAGGTGAAACAGCAAACAACTATAAGATAGCTGACGATAATTTTTATTGGAAGCTTGGAATGTTTTATTATAATCCCGACGATCCGGCATTTATGGTTCCCAAAAGAATGGGCATTGGGTGGACGTTTAACTTTGGACATCCTATCAGCTTTATTATATTAATTGCCTTAATTGCGGTTCCGTTTATTATTAAAATATTTTCGAAATAAATAAGAGTTTAATTTAACTTACAAAGTTCAAAACAAACAAAAACTTATTAAAAGGTACTTCTAAAAACTATCTTATGTAAAAATTTAACGCAAAGAATACGCAACGTTCGCAGAGAAAATAGAAGTTTTTAGAATTGCCCTTAAGTTAAATTTCCCTTGCTTTGATAAGCTTTTTTCATTTACTTATCTTTGTTATTCAAAATAACGTTCTGCCCAATTAAACTAATGAACTAATAATATATACTGGAAAATTTATGCGCTTGAGTAAATCTTTTGTTCCTACGTTAAAAGAAGTCCCTAATGATGCGGTCGTTGCTAGTCATGTTTATATGCTGCGCGCTGGTATGGTAAGAATGCTTTCAGCGGGAATATATTCTTTCCTTCCTCTCGGTTATAAAGTTATTAAAAATATCTCTCAAATAATTAGAGAAGAAATGGATGCAATCGGCGGACAAGAATTTCATTTGCCGGGATTAAACCCAAGAGAAATATGGGAAGAGACAAACCGTGTTGAAGCCTTCGGCGATACGATGTTCCATATCAAGAATCGCGAATATATTTTAGCCCCTACTCACGAAGAGATAATGACTTTCCATGCCAGGAATGTGTTAAAATCTTATAAAGATTTGCCCCAAATCTGGTATCAGATTCAAACTAAATTCAGAAACGAAGCTCGGCCAAGAAGCGGTGTTATCCGTGGCAGGCAATTTTTAATGAAAGATTCATATTCGTTCGACGCAACCTGGGAAGAATTAGATAAGTCTTATGATCTTCACGATAAAGCCTATAGAAATATTTTCGACCGCTGCGATCTCAAATATTTTGTTGTTGGAGCATCCAGCGGGGCAATGGGCGGTACAGGCTCTGAAGAGTTTATGGTTAAATCTGATGCTGGTGAAGATACAGTTGCATATTGTGAACATTGCGGCTACGCTGCTAACGTTGAGGTTGCTCAATCAATAATTCCCTCAAAGAAACGGGATGAAAACATTTTGGAGTTAAAAGAAATTTCTACTCCTAATATAAAATCCATTGATGAGCTTTGTGAGTTCTTAAAAATAGATGAAACCGAATGTGCTAAATCAAGGGTCTATATTTATGATGATAAGCCGGTTCTTATTTTAATGTGCGGCAACGATGAAGTGAATGAAATTAAGTTGGAAAAAGTCTTGGGCGGAAAAATTCGTTCGGCTCATATAGAGGAGCTAAAAGAGATTACCGGAGCTGACGCCGGTTCTATTGGACCCATTGGATTTAAGGGAAGAATTATTATTGACAACCGCTTGAAAGAAGCTAATAATCTTTATAGCGGAGCAAACAAAAATGATTTCCATATCGGCGGAATAGATTTGAAGAGAGACTTAAAAGATCCGGAATATTTTGATTTAAGAATTGTGAAGTCCGGTGAAGCATGTCCAAACTGTAATGAAATTTTGGAGGTATTCAGCGCAATAGAGCTTGGACATATATTTAAGCTTGGTACTAAATATTCTGCTGCCATGGGAGCAAATTTTCTTGATGAATCCGGAAAGGAAAATCCTATCATCATGGGAAGCTATGGAATTGGGGTTGAACGAGTTATGGCTTGTTATATAGAGCAGCATCATGATGAAAACGGAATTATTTGGGATAATACACTTGCGCCTTTCCAGGTACAGCTTATCAGTTTGAATATGAAGAAGCCGGAAGTTGTTGAGGCTTCTGAAAAAATATATGATGACTTAACTTCAAACGGTATTACTGTCTTATTTGATGACAGGATCGATGCGCAAGCAGGGTTCAAATTCAAAGATGCTGATCTTCTAGGTATGCCGCTTCAAGTAATTGTCGGTGAGAAAAAACTTAAAGACAAAAAAGTTGAAGTTAAGATTAGAAAGTCCGGTGAACGCTTTGATGTTGATTTAAGTGAACTGCTTGGTAAATTGAAAGAGTTGATAAAATAAAAATAGTTTAGCCCTAAGAGAATGTGTTTTGAAACTTGAGGCTCATTTCAAAAAATGAGCAACATTTATAGAATCAGATTTTCAAATAGAAATTAAAATGCTAATCTCTGCATTGAATGCTATTTAAGTAAAAAGTATATTTAAATAAAAAAGGTTGAACAAAATGGATTATAAGGACTATATAACTATAAATCCCGGCAAAAGAAGTGGTAAGCCATGTATCAGAGATACAAGAATTACCGTTTATGATATTCTGGAATATTTGGCTTCAGGTATGACCGTCGAAGATGTGCTAAAAGATTTTAATGAACTTAATAAAAATGATATCCTCGCGTGCCTCAGCTACGCTGCGGATAGAGAGAAGAAATCAATCATTTTAGCATCATGAAATTACTGTTGGATCAAAATCTTTCTCATCAATTATGCTTTGAGTTAGGCGATCTTTTTCCGGTAATTAAACATGTTAAAGAATTCTCCTTAGATAAAGCGACAGATCAAGAAATATTGGAATTTGCAAAACAAAATAATTATATAATAGTAACAAAAGATTCTGATTTTAATGATAAGATCAGAGAGATTGAACCTAAAGTTATTTGGATTCGAAAGGGCAACTGCACTACTGAATCTATTGAAATTCTTCTTAGAAATAATTTTTCTAACATTGAAACTTTCTCAAAGGACACACAAAATTCTATTTTAATTTTTTAATAAAATTCAATCAATGAGAATTTGACAAGACTTTAATTAACTAATCGCCTTCGGCAAATAAGTATTAAATATAAAAAATTATTCCTCCGGTTTGCCTCTTAATGCATCCCATATCATATAAGTACATAAAACAGCAAACATAATTAATCCTAATAACTCTCCTGAATGAGAGTCTGTCCATTCAGAGCTAACGGCAATATTGACGTTGAATTTTCTAAGGAATGCGCTTACTACTCCCATCAATGCTCCTCCGGCAATGAATCCTGACGCAATTAAGGTTCCTCTTTCGCCGCGGGATTTATTAATCTTCTCGTCTTTACTTCTTGTCGAAACAAAATAGGCAATCAAACCGCCGACTAAAAGTGGAGTATTTAGTTCAAGTGGAATGTACATACCGAGGGCAAAAGCTAAAGCAGGTACGCCAATCATAGTAAGGAGCAATGCCATCAAAGCACCTGCAACATATAATATCCATGGGGCCGGTTGGCTTTGCATTAGTGGTTTAATAACAGCAGCCATTGCATTTGCCTGTGGGGCTACAAGAGCATTCGGTCCGGTAAATCCATAAATATTATTTAATAGTAGAATTACATATCCTACTGTTGCTGCTGAAACTAAAGTTCCTAAAAATTTCCAGCTTTCTTGTTTGTAAGGCGAAGAGCCAAGCCAGTACCCTATTTTTAAGTCTGTTATAAAACTTCCGGACATTGATAATGCGGTGCATACAACTCCGCCAATCAATAATGCCGCAACCATGCCGCTTGTACCCTTTAGTCCAATTGCTACCAATATTATTGATGATAATATCAATGTCATTAAAGTCATTCCTGAAACAGGATTTGTTCCTACTATGGCCGTTGCCGTTGCTGCAACTGTTGTAAACAGGAATGAAATTATTAAGACTATCAACAATCCAACTAAAGCATAAAGAAATGTACCTACTACACCAACTAAGAAAAAAATAAAAATTGCCACAGCTGTTGCAATAATGGAAATAGCTATTACCTTCATCGCTATATCGCGGTTAGTTCTCAATTTTTCTTTTACCGCATCCTTCTTACCCATAATTTCCTTTGCCGCTAAGGAAAATGCTGTGCCAATTATTTTTGATGATCGAATAATCCCGATGATACCTGCCATAGCAATCCCGCCAATACCGACGTGTCGTATGTAATTAGAGAAAATCTGATCTGCAGACATATCTTTTATAAGCAAAGTCACGTTTGCACCGAGCGGCGTAGTCAGGCTTTGACCTATGTATGCAGTTAATGGAATTAAAACATACCATGATACGAATGAACCTGCACAAATAATTGCAGCGTAACGAAGTCCTATAATGTAACCTAATCCCATTACGGCAGCCCCTATATCAATCTTAAAAATCATTTTATATTTGTCGGCAATTTTATCACCGATTGGAATAACACGTGAAGTAAAAACTTCATTCCACCAACCGGTGGAGGCAACAATAAAATCATACAAGCCGCCGATTATTCCGCTAACGACTAATACAATAGCCTGATTGCCGCCTTTCTCACCCGCAACTAAAACTTCGGTAGTTGCTGTGGCTTCAGGGAATGGATATTGCCCGTGCATTTCTTTAACAAAATATTTTCTAAATGGAATTAAAAATAAAATTCCCAAAACCCCGCCGAACAATGAAGCTAAAAATATTTTGTAGAATTCTGCATTTAAGTTCAAAATGTACAAAGCCGGTATAGTAAAGATTGCACCAGCCACGACACCGCCTGAAGTTGAGCCGATTGACTGAATAATAACATTTTCGCCAAGTGCATTTTTTCTCTTCGTGGCAGTAGACAGCCCAACTGCAATTATTGCAATTGGAATAGCTGCTTCGAATACTTGTCCAATTTTTAATCCGAGATAGGCAGCAGCAGCGGAAAAAAGTATCGCCATTAAAAGTCCCGTTAGGACAGAATAAAAACTAACTTCCGGGACTTTAACATTAGGGG
>JAJYSI010000162.1 GCA_021793635.1 Bacteroidota bacterium | reverse complement strand
TTTGCAAGCGGCGAAGCATCGCCTCCCGGGAAAACTGAAGTTGAGATGTAACTAAAATCGAAACCATAAATATCATACCTAATTCCGGCGCCGAAAGTTATAAATTTACGATTTCCGTGATTTGGATCTTCATAAAAGAAACCTGCTCTAATGGCAAAAAGAAAATCACCGGGTTTTCCATACCAATATTCAACTCCGGTTGAGGTTTGGATGGTTTGAAATTCATTGCTAAGAGATTGATCTGTCCATGAAGAAAAAATTGCCTGATAAAATTGGCGGGTCGTAACGGTACTGTCTGCATTTAAAATTTGACTTACTAAGAGCTTGTTGAAATCCAATGTGTATACTAAAGAATTATATTCATCTTTAAATACTTCATAGGCAAAACCTAATCTAAAATTAGTAGGTATAGGATCTGCTTGGGCACGATCAATATAATACATTTTTGGACCAAGGTTGCTGAGGTTCAACCCGATACTAAGTTTACCGCCGATGTCTGTATTGATGAAGGGAAGGACTAATTTCGCAGGTCTCCACATACCGCCAACGTCGAAGCTAACTGAAGTAGCAACACCGCGTCCTTGTTCCTGTGCGGTTGGTTGGTCTGAAAGCCGGCTGTAAATTATTCTAAAGTTAACGCCCACTCCCCAATCGCTTGAAAGTTGTGTAGCATATCCAACAGTCATAGCCGCATCAAAGGAAGTGAAAGTTCCTATAGGAGTAGGAGAATCCGGACCGGTTCTAATAAACTGTCCGTAATTCATGTAAGTAAGACTTGCAGTAATACTTCCGTTTAAATCGGGCATATATTGCATATAAGTCAAATAATCATAAAAAATATCTAAATTAAATTGAGGTAGCCATTTACTGTGGGTAATGCTTACTTCATTGTTTTTAGTAAAAGCAATACCGGCAGGGTTCCAATAAATTGCAGCAGAATTATCTGCCAAACCGGCGCCTGACTCGCCCATTGCGCCAGCTCTTGAATCTGGAGCTACAAGCAAAAATGGTACAGCAGTGGTTTCTTGAGCAAACATTGTCTTTTGTAATATTAAAAATATCATGCCGACCATCAACAGCCTGAGAATCATTTTCAT
This sequence comes from Bacteroidota bacterium, assembly GCA_021793635.1. The sequence goes on along the minus strand of JAJYSI010000162.1, from coordinate 6,147 downwards.
ATAAGTTTTCCTCCGATAATATATTTTCTTGTGTGTGTTAAATTAAATTTTTAATTCATGTATTAAAAAATAAAAATTATAGCACTCTTTTTTATTACTCTTACCTAATAATAGCCATCTTGCCTAAAACGCTTTTTGAGTAACTTCCGTCAACAGTTTTAACCATTATTTTATAGAAGTATGTTCCGTTTGCAAGCGCATCTCCGTTTTGATCTCTACCGTCCCAAAATATTTTTACAAATTTGTCGTTCACGTAATTTTGTTCGAGCTGGCGGATTAACCTTCCGGCAACGGTGTAAATTCTGATTGTTACATCCAACGGTTGGCTAAGATTTTGTTGAAATGTAAAATTAGTACTTCCCGCAAATGGGTCGGGATAATTATAGACATCCTGAATCTGAAGACCTTGCCCGTTGACTACGGTAAAGTTGGTTGTCTTAGTCGAATAATTATTAAATACATCCCATGCGGAAACTTGAAGTTTATAATTTCCCGGATCAAGATTATTCAGCTTGTAATTTATTTCACCCGAGCGTCCGCCGGCATTTAAATCTCCTGTAAAATAATTTGTGAAATCAATTGGATTATTTACCTGATCATTTAATATGCCTTCAAGTTTATGACCTACACCTGTTCCGGTTGTGTTCAATCCGTTATTATCGGAAAGTTTCACAATTAAAGTTGAATTTGGATTAACTAACTCTGAATTCGTATAAGTCGTATCATCAAAAAAGATTTGAATGTTAGGTCCGATATTGTTATTTACTGCCGTCGTATCGGTACCTCCTACAATAATATTTTTAGTAAATCCAATTCCGTCACTTGTACTATTGTAGAAATACAAAAGTACTTTGCCGTTTTGATTTTCATATGATATGTCTTTCGGTACTACGAAATTTGCAGAGAATTTGCCGTTTGTTACTGAAACTGCTCCGTTGAATATTACTCCCCCCTGAACAATTTCAGGAAAGTTGCCAATTGCAGCAAGAAGTACTTGTCTTTGAGAATCGTACATTGTTAGTATACTCTGCCCATTAAAATCTGTCCAGGGCGAATTATCCGGCTTTCTGACCTCACCATTAATCTGTACATGGCTTAAAGCTTTTATTTGAACATTTGTAGTTAGACTCTGCCCATCGATAGAGTCGATGGAAGCGTTATATTCCGGGATTAAAAGTCTAAGTGTAGGATCCCCGAGAATTTCATACTTTTGAGAGTTAACATCGTTATAAGTTTGTTTTGTCATAAAGACTGCTTTGCCTACAGTGATTGGCAAATTAGAAGAATCTCTTGGAGTTAGTAGCAAGTTGGTAAACAATTGATACATTAATTGATGATTGTCATAAGAATAAACTGCTCTTGACGATGAGAATGTACCGATAGCCCCCGCATTTGGCATAAGAAGCAGTGCTTCAGCGGCACTCTGAATATTTGGACGATCATAATAACCAAAATCGCAAGTAGCCGCCGTTAAGAAGAAATAGTCCTTATTGTGAAGCAATGGAAAATCCGTACTTTCAACAAAAATATATTCATGCGCCCACTGTTGATCATTGCCGTGCCCTACATAATTTAGAATAAGAGTGCCGTTATTAATTGCATTGTCAATAGCTTTGTTCCCATCAGGTATTGTTTTCCCTACGCTTGTCAAAACTACAGGATAAGCAGCCATATATAATTTTTGTAAATCAAATGAAGGTGGGATTATTGTGTTAGCAAGCAATTCATTAGGTGCTGTATGCTCGGAGCCTTCGTAAGTGGCATCTGCCCATCCATCGTCCGATACTAGGGTAATTAAATTACGCCAGGTACCTTTATCGCTGTTGGTTTCATATTGAATAATTTTAGTTACAATATCATTGGCTTCGGTAGGAGTAGTAACGGTTATTCTTCCGTAAGCCAAATCAATAACCTGATCATTGCCGTCGACTTCCGTAAAATAGTCATCTGTATTGTAGGAATAAATTTGGTCAAAAGATTCAACACTTTCAAAAGTCGGAACATAGTTTTGATGGAAACCCTCAACATCTTTACAATCATAATCACCTTTACCGAAGAACAAAACATATTGAGGTTTTATCTGCCAGTTATCATAAGCATATTTAATAAAATCTCTAAGTGCGGTAGGGTCTACTTGTCCGCAGGAAAATTCATTATAAATTTGATCCATATACACTACATCTGTCGAAATTTTCACAGGGGCTTGGCTTTCTCTGTATGACTGCAATCTTTGAGCTGCATCGGCAAATGTTTTATCCGTAATAATTATAAATTTAGCGCCGGGTTGAATTGAATGAATATTTGAATTTGAAATTTGTACAGGGTTGACCGGAGTAATATAATTCCCATTACCTACAGCAAAATATTTTGATACATGACCGGAGGTTTCTGATGTTTGAAATTTGCAGTCGCCGCCGCTTATGTTATCATTAGAAATCAATTTTACATTTGCAAAATCGGAGACGTTAAATACTTGAATATTGCTGGATGAAAAGCCGGAAAGATCATATTCAATTGTGGATGAAGTGTCTTTTGAAAAGAAAAGAAGATTATCGTTAGCAGCTTGAAGCATTGCCTGATAATAAATTTCAAAGTAATAAAGATAGCCCGACGAATTTGCTGTGGTCGGAGTAAAAATGAATTTCAATACGCTTTGGTTGCCCGGCAGTACGCCATTATATGTTCCGGTAAAAACATAAGGGACACCATAGGAATATTCATAACTTCCCCAACCTACTAAATTTTGATTTATAATCTGCGTGGAATTATCATTAACTTGGAGGCCGACGGTTTCAGATGATGAATTAACAAAACTAATTTTATAATTTATCGGTGTGTTATCTATTCTGCCGTCTAACTTATTTATATAAGTTCTTGACGTAATTAATAATAATGGCGAAAAGTTATCTCCCATATATTCTCTTCCGGTTTTGCCGATATTGATTTTATCTTGCTGTAAATCTTTAAAAGCTTTCGTGGATGTTTGGGTATAGTAGCTTGAAAGATTCAAACTTTGCTGCAACTGAATACGCTTCCCATTACTACCACCTGATGTTATCCAATAATAATTTTGATTCGAGTAAGGATGATGAAATCTTATAATTGACCGCGTTGTCGAGTCATAGTCCCAAAAGTCAGTCCCTCTTCCATAAAATAGTATATAATCTCCGTCGTTGAACTTCCCATTATCTTGACCTACGTAAAGAATGGCGTTCTCAACCAAATCTGAAGGACGGGCAGCATTAGGATCTTCAGGCAATGCTTTCCCGCCGTTGTTATAAATTTTTATTGTGCGAGGGTCAACAGTGTTAGGATCTATTCCAAACGAAGGAAGCATTGACTTAGTGATTTTATAAATTCCTTCAGTGGGTGTTTCAAATCTGTACCAAGTTCCATTCGAAAGAACGCTGTTAATAATTCCTTTAGCCATCCTGCTGGTTGCTTTAGGCTTTATCCAAAATTTAGCTACATTAAAATTTATCAAGACTCCGTTTAGAAAATTTCCTGCTGGTTTACTTGCTATCACCTGTTGATTAGAGTAATTAATTTGAAACACAATTTTCGTGTAAAGCTTTATACTATTGCTTGAAGGATCAAAAGAAACCGGATAAAGGATAAAACTTTGACTCGGAATTCCTCGCATTATTCCATATTTCCCAAAAGAAATAACTTCAGGATTAGGCTTGTAATTATAGTAATCATTTGAAATAACATATTCATAATTATTTAGCTTGCCATTCTTTGTAAATTTTGGCTTTGGAGCAATGTCTCTATTCAGAGTTTGGAATGAACTACTAATAATTTGAATTGTATTTCCAACTTCAGCAGGTACGCCGATATTTAGATTTACTTCAGGAACTGCCGGCGCTCCCCATTGTTCAGGTTTTGAAACATACCCGCCGCTAACGCTAACCTTAATAAATTTCTGGTTCTTGATTGTAATAACAGAGGTATCTGAATAACTTGGAGTATATTCGATAACTATAGATCTGAAATCCGAAGATAATACTTTGAAGTTACTTTGCGGGAATACCGGAAGTGAAAACATCAAAAGTAGTAATAATGAGATTTTGCTATTCATTTAATCAAAAAAAATTATTTCAGAAATTAAAAATCACTTAAGCCGCACTAAAAGCAGCTTCTTTTCCATTGTAGCAAATCTCTTTATTAAAACTCCTAATTTTTAGGCGAAATTTAGCTAAGCTGAATATACAATGTCAAGTCATCTAAGGGAATTTAAAATTAAATTTTATTGCCTTCAAGATTTCTGTAAAGATTAAAATCTTTCCCATTTTGGTCATGTAAAGAAAAGTCGTTTACAAAGTCTCCGGTCATTATAAGCCCAATTCCTTTTTGTTTAATTTCATCGCATTTATGCAAAACTCAATGTGTTCATCCAATGGGACTCCTAATGCTTCGGCGCCGTTAATTATATCTTCCCTACTTACACTTCGGGCAAAGGCTTTATCTTTCATCTTCTTTCTAACAGACTTCACTTCAACTTCGTCGACTGTTTTATTCGGGCGGACGTAAGTTACCGCAGTAATAAAACCGGCAAGTTCATCACATGCAAATAATGTTTTAGCAAGCATAGTTTCTCGCGGAACACCGCTATAATTTGCATGAGATAAAATTGCGTTTCGAAAATTATCGTCGAATCCTTTTTCTTTAAGAATCTCTGACCCCTTAAAAGGATGCTCTTCCGCAGTAGGAAAGGCTTCGTAATCAAAGTCGTGAAGTAATGCCACATTTCCCCAGTATAATTCATCTTCATTAAATTTCTTAGCGCAGGCTTTTACACAAGTCTCTACTGCTAATGCATGTTTAATTAAAGCGTCTGACTTCGTATACTCTTTAAGCAGGTTCCAACAATATTCTCTGTCTTTTGAATGATCTTCCATATTTGCCTTTATAAATTTTATTTTAATTCTGGGTTAAAACTTGGGCATTCATCTGCAAGGACACATTGAAGACAATGTGGTTTTCTTGCGACACAAATTTTCCTCCCGTGTGCGGCAAGATAATGAGAAGTGTTTATCCAATCGCCAACTGGGAGAAGTTCTTTTAATTTCATTTCGATTTTCTCGGGATTATCGGAGTGAATAAATCCCAAAATATTTGAAAGTCTTTTTACATGAGTATCTACTGCTATGGCAGGAATCCCAAAAGCATTGCCGGCAACAACCGAGGCTGTCTTTCTTCCTACTCCGGGAAGATTTGTCAGTGAATCAAAATCAGCAGGAACTTGCCCGCTGTATTTTTCAATTAGAATCTTTGAACACTCCTTTATACTTTTTGCTTTTTGACGATAAAAACCTGTCGAGCGAATATTTTTTTCTAAATCTTCTTTAGTAACATTAAAAAAATCTTCCGGAGTTCTATATTTTTTAAATAAAGTCTCGCCGACAATATTTACTCTCGCATCTGTGCATTGCGCAGAAAGGATAGTTGCGATTAAAAGCTCGAAAGCATTTGTGTAATTCAATGCTGGCTTTATCGAAGGATATTCCTTTTTTAGGATAGAGAAGATTCTTTTTGCGTGTACAATTTCAGACTTTGATGCCATCTTTATGAAATCTTTTATCTTTAATTAATAATCTATCAACCGGTATATTATTTATAATATGGCTTTGAATAATTTCTTCGACATCGTTTATCGTAACGCCACCGTACCATGTTTGTTCCGGATAAACAACAACAGTGATCCCAAATTCGCAAGCATCCAGACAGCCGGATACATTTGCTCTTATATCTGAATTCAGGCCTAATTCCTTCAATCTCGTTTTGAATTTTTCTCGAACCGCCGGGCTTCCTTTGTCAAAGCAGCAACCCCGTGGATGACCATCATGTCTTTTATTTTCACAGACAAAAATATGCTTCTCAAATCTTTTCATAAAATAAAATTACAAATAAGAGCTTGTAAATTCCAAATAATATTTGTGTCTAACCCCAATTTGCATATTCTGTTTATAACATGATCTGCTTTTAGAGATTTGATTATTATACTTGGTAGTGCTTATGGGATCCACTCAAAGAAATCCCTTCGTAATAATTTCTGATTTTCTTGACTCTCAGTAATTAAATCTAAAATTATTCTGATAAGTAGTGGTGAAGACAGGAAAGTAGCGCGTACGGGATTCGAACCCG
>JAJYSI010000161.1 GCA_021793635.1 Bacteroidota bacterium | reverse complement strand
GAAAAACACTAAGATTTTTCATAATACAGTTTTGCTTGAGGATGTTGAAATCGGTGATGACTCAATAATTTTTCAAAATGTTAGTATTCGTGAAAAATGTAAAATAGGAAAACGCGTTCTAATCAATCCCGGTACTGTAATTGGTTCAGATGGCTTTGGATTTTTTACCGATGAAAAAAGAGTATATAAAAAAATTCCTCAAATTGGGATAGTAATAATTGAAGATGATGTAGAGCTTGGCTCAAATGTTTCGGTGGATAGAGCTGAACTTGGCGCTACTATTATAAGGCGCGGGGTTAAGATAGACAATCTTGTCCAAATTGCGCATAACGTTATTGTCGGTGAAGACACGGTTATTTCGGCACTTACTGGAATTTCAGGAAGTACAAAAATCGGAAACCACAATATCATTGCCGGTCAAGTTGGGATTGTCGGGCACATTGAAATTGCTGATCACGTTATAATTATGGCTAAGTCTGGGATCTCAAAATCAATAACCAAATCGGGGCAATATTATGGAACGCCGGCGAAGGAATTTAAAACCGCTATCAAACTTGAAGCTCATATACGCAACCTTCCGGGCTATGCTGAAAAATTGAAACAGCTTGAAATGCAAATTCAAAATTTAACGGAAGAAATTAGAAAACTAAGAGAAAATTAAAAATTTTATTTCGCTCACTTCGCAAAATCATTTTTATTGTATTTCAAATCTTGTCTTGCTATTTTGAAAATGAATTTACTTATATTTCTAAAATATCTTATTCACTATATTGGATCTTATTAATGTTAGAGTTACAAAGGACTATCAACAAGCCCGTATCAATGTCTGGGATTGGTTTACACACCGGCACTTCTTGTACAATGACTTTTAAGCCTGCGCCGGTAAACTATGGAATTAAATTTGTAAGGGTAGATTTAGGCGGTGCGCCTGAAATTCATGCTATTGCCGATAACGTAGTTGACGTTTCCCGGGGAACAACTTTAGGAATAGGCGAAGCAAAAGTTCATACGGTAGAACATGTTCTTGCGGCTGTAGTTGGACTTCAGATAGACAACATTATCATAGAACTTGATGGGATTGAACCTCCGGTAGGAGACGGAAGCGCCATGCCTTATGTAGAACAGCTATTAAAGGCTGATTTTGTTCAGCAAGAAGCACCTAAAGATTATTTAATAATCGACCAAACCGTAACCTACCATAATGAAGAAAATCAAATTGATATTGTTGCTCTTCCGTTGGATAGTTATCGCGCAACAGTTATGGTTGATTACCAAAACCCTGCCTTAGGTAGTCAGCATACTGGTTTATTTGACTTGGAAAAAGAATTCATAACAGAGTTTGCTCCAGCAAGAACATTCTGCTTCCTTAGCGAAGTTGAGCAGCTAGCTGATGCTGGATTGATTAAAGGCGGAGACATTGACAATGCTGTGGTAATTGTAGACCGGAATTCTGATGAACTTGAGTTGGAAGGTTTAAGAAAAAAACTTGGCATATATGAAAATGTTACAATCGGCACCAACGGAATTTTAAACAACAAACAGTTAAGATTTAAAAACGAACCTGTACGTCATAAATTGTTAGACCTTTTGGGTGATCTTGCCTTGATTGGTGTCCCGGTTAAAGCACAAATTCTTGCTGCTAGACCAGGTCATAAAGCCAATGTTGAATTTGCCAAACAAATTAGAAAATTGTATCAGCAGAAAAAGCTTGTTAAAAAATATCAATTTGTTAAAAAAGAAGGAGTTGTGTTTGATGTAAATGCAATTCAAAGAATTCTACCGCACCGTTACCCATTCCTTCTTGTTGATAAAATTGTTCATCTTGAAGTCGATAAAAAAGTTATTGGAATAAAATCCGTATCGATAAATGAACCATTTTTCCAGGGACACTTTCCAGGACAGCCGGTAATGCCCGGTGTCTTAATTATAGAAGCAATGGCGCAAACCGGAGGAGTCCTTCTGCTAAATGCTTTTCCCGATCCAGAAAAAAAACTCGTAATGTTTATGCAAATTAATAATGCAAAATTTAGAAAACCGGTTGTTCCGGGTGATCAGCTTTATATGGAAATAAATTTAACTAATAAAAAAAACAAAGTAGTTATGATGGCTGGAAAAACTTATGTGAACGAAATGCTTGTAGCAGAAGCTGAATTTATGGCTGGTATTGTTGACCGGGAACAGAGTACCACTAATTCTTAAAAAAACAATTATAAAAGATAATGACAAATATTCATCCTACTGCAATTGTAAGTAAAAAAGCGCTTCTTGGAAACAATATTTCGGTTGCTCCATACGTAATTATAGAAGATAATGTAGAAATTGGAGATGATTGCATCATAGGACCTCACGCAGTTATTTACAATGGCGCAAGAATCGGCAATCGCGTTAAGATTCATCAATCGGCCTCGATTGCGCATACGCCGCAGGATCTAAAATTTGGGAATGAAGAAACTCTTTTTATTGTTGATGACGACACTGTTATCCATGAATTTGTTACTCTTCACAGGGGTACCAAGGAAACCGGTTTCTCAAGAGTGGGTAAAAATTGTTTGCTTATGGCTTACTCACACGTTGCTCACGATAGTACAGTAGGTGACAATTGTATTCTCGCGAATGGAGTTCAAATTGCTGGCCATGTGACAATTGAAGATTGGGTAATTATTGGAGGTATGACGCCTGTGCATCAGTTTTGCATTGTTGGACAACATTGTATGATTGGTGGTGGTTTTAGGGTTACCCAAGATGTCCCGCCGTATATTCTGACTGCCGGTGAACCTCTTGAATTTAACGGACTGAATGTGATTGGACTTAGAAGACGTGGTTTTTCAAATGAAGATATCTTAACACTGAAAAAAGCATTCAATTATTTGTACGATAACTCCTCAAATGTGTCTCAAGCAAAGAAAAAAATTACTGATGAATTAGGGAATAATAATTATGTTAAAATAGTCCTAGATTTTCTCGGCAAAAGCAAACGAGGATTAATCGGTAAATGAAATGGCGATTTATAAATAGTGGCGCCGGTTCAGGACAATTCAATATGGATTTTGATCTTCAACTTGCAAAAAATTCCAGACCGGATGAAGCGATTTTTAGATTGTACCAATGGAAGCCTTTTTGTATTTCTTTAGGTGCAAATCAAGATGTCGATTCTATAAATTCCGTGAAAGCAAAGTTTGATGGAATTGATATCGTAAAAAGGCCAACCGGTGGAAGAGCAATTCTTCATGCCGAAGAGATAACTTACTCCGTTATTTATCCGATTGATAGCCAAACCTCTGCTAAATATATTTATTACGAAATAAATCGCGCGCTTAAACAAGGTTTGTCGCTTTATGACGATAGACTAAAATTAGTTGAATTGGAAAATTCTCAACCAAACTTTCCAAAAGTCTATAAGGAAGAAATAAGCACAATCTGTTTTGCAGTTTCTGCAAAGGACGAACTTAAGTTTTCAGGGAAAAAACTTGTTGGAAGTGCTCAAAGAAAATTAGGCAATGCTATTCTCCAACATGGATCAATTTTGTGTGGAAACTATCATAAAAAGATTGTCGATTACCTAAACCTTACTGTAGAAAACATATCGTCGTTTGCAGAGGAAATTGATAAAACCACTACGGACTTATATTCGATTTTGAAATTCGAAATTGACTATAAGAAATTGGAAGATAGATTGGTAAAAGGTTTTGAAGATTATTTCCAAGCGAAGTTTGAAGAGCTTAATTTACCCCAGTCAGCAGGCATAAATGAAATTGTCTTTTCATAAAAAAAATAAATTACTAAAATATTATGAGTAGCGAAAAAGAAATAAAACGTGTTACAACTTTGACCCTATCATGGCTTAAAAAGAACGGGAAAAAAATTTCTGCGCTAACGGCGTATGATTTTATCACCGCTAAACTTCTTGAAGAAGCGGGAATAGATATCGTACTTATCGGCGACTCTCTAAGCAATGTATTTCAGGGCAACGATACTACTCTTCCGGTAACTATGGATGAAATGATCTATCATACCAAAGCTGTCAGTAAAGCAATTAGCCGGGCAATGATTGTAGTGGATATGCCATTTATGTCTTATCAGCTTAGTGTAGATGAGGGATTTAGAAATGCAGGAAGAATATTAAAAGAAACTCCGGCAGGCGCCGTTAAACTTGAAGGCGGAGTTCGCCTTGCCGAAACAATTAGAAAAATTACAGATGCCGGAATTCCTGTAATGGGGCATATTGGTTTAACTCCGCAAAGCATTCATAAATTTGGAAGCTATCGTGAGCGCGGGAAGGATATTGATGAAGCTGAGGAAATATTAAATGATGCAAAATCAGTTGAACAGGCAGGGGCGTTTGCATTGGTCCTGGAAAAAATCCCTGCCGATCTTGCTAAGAAAATTACAGAAAGCCTAAAAATTCCTACGATAGGAATCGGTGCAGGTGTTCATTGTGATGGTCAAATTTTAGTTACACCGGATATGCTGGGGCTAAATGTTGATTTTCACCCTAGGTTTGTCCGCCATTATGCAAAGTTAGCGGATGAAATTACTAACGCCGTTAAAAATTATATTGAAGATGTGAAACAAAAAAAGTTTCCTTCCGATGATGAGAGTTACTGAAACAATGATTCGTAAGCTATTTTTGTTTTCCATTTTATTCCTATCAATACCTAATTTTATTTTCCCTAAAATTGAATCTACAAATTATCTTGAAGGCGCAACGGTTACCTCCATGACGTTGGTTGGGGAAAACCTTTGGGTTTCCACTTATGGTCAGGGTATCTATAAATATTCGTACAAAGATAATGCATGGTATAATTACTCAACAGCAAATAAAAATCTCGATAATAATTTTTTCTATTGTATTGCTGCAAATAAAAATTATGTCTGGGCTGGCGCCACAGACGGTTTATATATTTTAGATCAGCGAAAAAATCAATGGCACAAAAGAAAGTTTTCACTCGGCGGGGAAATGGGTAATTGGATAAGATCTCTTTGCTATGATCCCCAGGAAAATGTTCTTTGGATTGGCAGATTTGAAAACATTACTATGCTTGAAGTAGGAAAACAAAGATATCAAGATTTTTCTTTGATGATTAATAACGATTCCAAATCAAATAATATAAAATCAATAAGACTCGATGGCGATAGCCTTGTTTGGTTCGGTTCAGAATCTGGCGTGCATATTTTTCACAAAAGTATGAAGCTTGAAGATAAAGATGCTTGGACATATATCAATAATAAAGACGGCGGATTTAACGGCGATGGAGAATCTGTTTCTGTTTCCGACATGATTTTTGACCCCGCAACTGTTTGGTTCGGGACAGATGAATTTATTACTCTTGAAAATCCAAAGTTCAACATCGGCGGAATTTATGAATTTGATAGGAAACATAAATGGGAAAGACTCTCCGAAAGTGATGGTCTTCCTGCGGATGGAGTCTATTGCATGGTTAAGGTCGGAAATGAGATATTCGCAGGTATCTATTCATTTCAAAAAAAAGAAAAGAAAGACTACGGTAAAGGTCTGGTTATGATAAACAGACTAAATGGATATATTACGCCAATTGATTTAAATGAAATTAATATTCAATCTTCAAAAATCACCTCGCTTTTTTTTGACGGCACTAGTTTATGGATAGGGACCGATAATGGTTTAACGAAGGTCTTAATAGCTAATCCTATGGCGCATTGGGGCGGAAGAAAGGTCGAAGTACAACAAGAAGCACCGAGTCTTAAAACAAATAAATAAAAATTATAAAATATATTGTATCTGAACGTGAAAAGAAGAATACCCTATATCTGTGCTTGTAAAGGTAAGTCCATATTCAACTCCGGCGCCTAATCTAAATTTCCCCTGAGAATTTCCAAAATTTGTTCCTGCCAAAATTGAAAAAACAATTCCATAATCCCAAGAATTAATATGGCTGAATGTTCTATCATTTAGTGCAAGAGGTCCTATTCCTTCTTCAACGAAAAATATTGTTGATATGGGCTGTCGAACGATGCCTTTTATTGAAAACCCTCTTACAAACGGATAATAATTCATACTGTTTCGGGGAAACAACAAATTAATATTTGCAGCGTATATAAAACTAAACCGCGTTTGGAATCCAAATGTTTTGTAGGTGTTAGCCTCTACAAATATTGAAGAAGTAAAACTTCCCTGCGATGGCAAATTTCCTTTGATGTTACCACCGCCAAAAAATCCCCCGACGCTTAAATACGATTGTGCTTTTAATTCTAAAGAAGCCATAGAAACTAAAATTATTAGCGACAAAAAGAAGATAGATTTTTTCATCAAATGCCTTAAAAATTTCTCAAAACTTCCACTATTTTTTTATACAAGTAATTTAACTTGTCTAACATAGTAATACACCATCATAAGCAAGCGAAAATATAGAAAAATACACTAAGAATCTTTCTCTTTGTTTTAAGCCCCCATCTTCTTCGTTTAGAATGCTTAGTTTATACCAAAAACAATCATGTATTATTGCCTAATTCTTAATAACCAGCTCTACTTAGATTTCTACTTTAGCTGTTAAAAATATTTTTTGGAACTCGCGCGCTTTTCTTTCTTTCCATCCTGCTTTATGATATGCATAACCGGTAATTAGAGGCATAGCAATTGTCGCTTCTGAATATACCATTTGCTCAAAAGTAGTTTCCACTTTTCCCCAGGAGCTTGCTTCCTTCAAGGTAGAACTTGAAAGTGCACCATCACGAACATCTGCAACAGTAATCTGGATAGCATACTTATGCATTGGTGCGTTTTCTTTTAAAATGTCTGCAGCAACGACAATATCCTGTGTGAAGTTTTTAGGAACGCCGCCGCCAACCATAAAAATGCCTGTTTCATTGCTGTGAAGTTTAATCTTTGTAAGTTCTAAAAAATCTTTTGCAGAATCAATTGAAACATGCTTATCGGGATTTTTAGTTTGGTGCATTATAAACCCAAATCCTGCCGAACAATCGGAAAATGCCGGAACAAAAATCGGGACGTTCTTTTTGTACGCTGCATAAATTACAGAGTCTTCAACCTTGGGTCCGCCGTTTTCATCAAGATATTTACCAAATTCCCAAAGTAATTCGCGTGAAGAGTAAGGTCTTGGATCAAGAGAATCAAATATCTTTGCCGTGGTTTCATCGCAAATTCTTAATTCATCTTCATCAATGTACGTGTCATAAATTCTATCAATGTGAAGTTCTCTTAGTTCGTTATCATCGCTAAACGGCGTACCGATATAATGCTTAAAACCAAGCGCCTCAAAAAAATCTTGATCTACCATCAAAGCCCCCG
>JAJYSI010000160.1 GCA_021793635.1 Bacteroidota bacterium | reverse complement strand
AATTACGGATAACGTCAGTTGAAGCCGAATCTATAAGGTTATAAAAAATTGAAAGATTATCTTTGGATTGGCATTCGCTCAAAAAAACATTTCCCGAAAAGAAAAAGAGCAAAAGGAAAATTGAAGAGAAAAGCTTTCTTTCTACCGGAAATATTAATAAGCCTCTAAGCATAGATTCCACGAAGCTTTAAAGTTTGCGCTACCTTTTCTATTGCAATTATATAAGCTCCGATTCTTAAGGATACATCATATTTTGCAGCTGATTTATATACATTAACGAAGGCTTCGTGCATCATTCTATCGAGCCTTCGGTTAACACGGTCAAGCGTCCAAAAATATCCCATTCTATCTTGAACCCATTCAAAGTATGATACGGTAACTCCACCGGCGTTTGTCAATATATCGGGAATAACTAAAATTCCCTTTGTCTGAAGAATAGGGTCAGCCTTTGCCGTTGTAGGTCCGTTCGCTCCTTCAGCAATTATTTTACACTTTAATTTGTTGGCGTTTTTAATAGTAATTTGATCCTCTTTGGCAGCAGGAACTAGAACATCACATTTTAATTCTAAAAGTTCTTCATTAGTAATAACTTCTGCATTTTGATAATCGATCAAAGTTTTATGACGTTCAACATGTTCAATTAATTCAGCAATATTAAAGCCATTGGCATTGTAAATTCCACCATTAATATCGCTTAAGGCAACTATCTTAACTCCTTTTTCATGCAATGCATGGGCAGTAATAGAACCCACATTTCCGAAACCTTGAATGGCAGCTACAGCGTTTTCCGGTTTAATACCAATTTTAGAAAGTGCACCAAGAGCAACCGTCATTACTCCTCTGCCTGTCGCTTCTTTTCTTCCAAGCGAGCCGCCGATAAGTGTAGGTTTACCAGTAACCACAGCAGTTTCAGTTTTTTTAGAGTGCATACTATAAGTATCCATTATCCAAGCCATGGTTTGTTCATTAGTATTCATATCGGGGGCAGGAATGTCTCTGTCAGGACCAAATACATCAAGCATATTAGAAGTAAATCGACGGGTTAGTCTTTCTAGTTCATTTTGACTCATTAACGAAGGGTCGCATTTTATTCCCCCCTTTGCGCCCCCGAAGGGGATATTAACAATTGCACATTTCCAAGTCATCCATGCAGCAAGAGCCTTCATTTCGTCAAGCGTAACATCGGGTGCATAACGTATACCTCCTTTAGAAGGACCCAGTATATCATTATGGATTACACGGTAACCTTCAAAAACTTCTAATTTACCGTCGTCCATTACAATCGGCACAGAAGTAATTACTTGTTTTGTAGGAGCTTTAAGATAATTGTATATACCTTGATCCAAACCGATAATTTTTGCAGCAATTTCAAATCTTTCCATCATCGATTCGAACGGATTTTCTTTATCCAATATTGGAGCCGGTTCTTTGTAATGATTCATGGAAGAATTCATACGGGGTGTGTCCTTAAAAATTGATAATAATATTTGCAGTAAATCTAAACAAAATCTGCAAATCAATTCAATATTATTTTATTGATAAATTTAGCCTCTTACATGAGCCATTTCTTCAAGTCGCTTTATTCTTTCTTCAATCGGAGGGTGGGTCGAGAAAAGTTTTTTTATACCCACTCCTTTTAAAGGATTAACAATAAACATATGCGCGGTAGCCGGACCGGCATTATTAAGCGGTTTTAATTGATTTACTGCCGATATTTTTTTTAATGCAGACGCTAAAGCAAGCGGCTTATGAGAAATACGTGCGCCGTCAGCATCCGCAGAATATTCTCTTGAGCGTGAAATTGCGAGTTGAAGCAAGGTTGCAGCAATAGGAGCAAGTATAAGCAAAAATAATGAAGCGATACCGTTGTCATCGTCCCTGCTGCTTCCTCTTCCGCCAAACATCATTGCCCAACCTGCCATTTGGGCAATAAAAGTTATTGTGCCCACAATCGTTGCAGCAATGGTACCAATTAAAATATCTCGGTGCTTAACATGTGCTAGCTCATGACCAAGAACGCCTGAAAGTTCTTCCCTGGTTAAAGCATTAACAATACCTGTTGTTGCAGCAACAGCAGCATGTTCCGGGCTTCTGCCGGTTGCAAATGCGTTGGGTGTTTGATCTTCTATTAAGTATACTCTCGGCATTGGCAAATTTGCGCTATGGGAAAGCTCCTGAACAACTGAGTATAAATCCGGGGCAGTGTTATAATCCACCTCTTTAGCACGATACATTGACAAAACAACTTTATCTGAAAACCAATATGATCCAAAATTCATAGCAAGTGAAAAGAAAAAAGCTATCGTCATTCCACTTCTTCCGCCGACAAGGTAGCCAACGAAAAGGAACAGAATCATCATTATTGACATTAAGAAAACTGTTTTAAGCGTATTCATTTTTTCTCCGTAAAAATTCTTTATCAAAATTAAATAAAGAACAAAGTCTAAGCAAGGTTACTAATATTATACTGCAGATGGCAAAATATAAATCAGTAACTTGCAGAAGGTAATTCTCAATTTCCATTCTTAATTTTCTCCAACTCTTCCCACCTCGTAAATAGATAGTTTGTTTGGTCTTTTGCGGCATCTAGCTGGCGATTGAGTTCATCAATTCGAATAGCATATTTTTCGTAAAAATCAGGAGAAGAAAATATTGCTTCAATTTTTTCTACTTCCGCCTCTTTTTCCAGAATTTCATCCTCGATGGTTTCGAGTTCTTTTGCTTCTTTCCATGTGAGTTTTTTAACTTTTAATTTTATACGAGTATCATCCTTTTTAATTTTTTGTACAACCGGCTTTTCTTCTTTCTTTCGTGCATTTCTTTTTTCTATATAATAATCATAATCGCCTTCGCTAAAATATAGTTCGCCGTTATCTTCAAACGCAAGAATTCCATTACAAACACGGTTTAAAAAATACCGGTCATGGCTTACTACAACTACACATCCTTCAAAAGCAATCAAGGCTTCCTCAAGAATGCGCAAAGTCGGAAGATCAAGATCGTTTGTAGGTTCATCAAGTAGAAGAAAGTTACCACCGCTTTTAAGAATACTTGCAAGCGTTAGTCTGCTTTTCTCACCCCCAGAGAGCCGCCCAATCTGTGTATTGATTCGATCATCCGTAAAAAGGAATCTTCTTAAGTATGTCCAAACGCTTATGTCTTGCTTCCCAAACCTAATAATTTCGTTTCCCTCGCCGATTGCTTGAAAAACTGTGTCATTTTCATTTAATAATAATCGGTGCTGGTCTATATAATTAAATTCAGTTTTTTCTCCTATTTCAATTTTGCCTGCTGAGGGCGATAACTCACCAAGAATTATTTTTAATAGAGTGGTTTTACCAACTCCGTTGCGACCAACAATGCCAAGTTTTCTACCGGCTTCAAATGCAAAGTTAAAATCTTTAAATAAAGTTTTACCGCCAATTTTTATTTCTACATTAGTTAATTCGGCAACCTTCTTACCCAATTTTTCCGGAGTGGGGATAATAAGTTCAACATCAAGTTCCTCTTCATTCTTTTTTTGAGAAGAGATTTCGTAAAAATTATCAAGACGACTTTTTGCTTTAGTTCTTCTTGCCCGGGGACCACGCCTTACCCATTCAAGTTCACGTCTTAAAAAATTTTGGCGCTTCCCTTCTTCTACTTCCTTAACAGCAAGTCTCTCAGATTTATTGACCAGATAATCAGTATAATTTCCTTGATGAGAATAGAAAACTCCGGAAGCAAGCTCAACAATTCTGTTTGCAATTCTGTCAAGGAAGTACCGGTCGTGAGTTACAAAAATGCAAGTACCGTTATAAGAAGCGAGAAAATTCTCTATCCATTCTATTGAATTTGTATCGAGATGGTTTGTCGGTTCATCGAGTATAAGCAAATCGGGCTGTGCAATAAGTGCACGACATAAAGCTACACGCCTCTTTTCACCTCCGGATAAATTTGTGATTTCTTTTTCCGCTTGGGGAGCATTTAATGACCGTATAAGAAGATCAATTCTTTTATCAAGATTCCAGCCGTCAATGCGACGAATTTTTTCTTCAAGAACAATTTTATGCGGCGAGTCGAATGAAGTATTTACATATTGATCCAACAAGCTCGAAATACTACTAGCCCCGTCTAAAATATTTTGATAAACATTTTTGGAATCGTCTAAAGAAAATTCCTGAGATAGAAAACCAGTAACAAGCTCTTTCTTTTTAGCAATTTCGCCGGAATCTGGTTTTAATAGACCGGAGATAATTTTGAGAAAAGTCGACTTACCTGCTCCATTTTTGCCCACCAAACCAATTCGATCTCCTTCATGAACACTAAGAGAAGCTTTGTCAAGAATCATTTGATCACCAAAGTGAATTTGAATTTCTAAAGCGGTCAAAATTACAGGATTAATATTGTTTGCCATAAAAAGAGTATTTGTTAAGTTAAAGGTTAAATTCGAATCTGATATAAAATTATTGTTACAAATATAATTCATTACAAACGGCAATCCTTATTGGTGCAGCAAGTATGAATTTCTTTCATATTCCCTGACAGGCCTCCACCAAGCCTATAAATCTTACCTAAATATTACAGAAAAAATAGTGTGACAAAAATGACACACTCTTCTTCACATAACTAACATCTTGAACAGATTTTTCAATGAAGTGCACTAAAAGCAGCGATCAATAAAAATGAGGAATAAATTTTAACTTTTAGAAACCTATATGGGAAGTTTTATCAAATTGTGGTATAAAAGAATATAATTTTAAGAGATTCCAATATACTTTGTGTTTTTTCTTCTCTTTCCCCTTGCCTTTATTTCATAATATAATTAAATAAGTAACGAAAATTTTGGAATTTTATGAAGAAGACAGTTCTTTTCGCTTGCACTTTATTTTTGTTATCGATCGGCAGCTTGTTCGGACAGAATACCTATGAGTTTTTAAATTTAGATATGAGCGCGCGAGCCGCTTCGCTTGGAGGCAGTTATGTAACAAACGGAGACGACCCCAATGTAATTTTTTATAATCCTGCGGGTCTTGAAATGATAACTGGAACTCCAGTTTCATTTTCCTTTGTAAAACATGTGCTTGATATAAATCTTGCCAGCCTTGCTTATTCGACGGATCTAAAAAATGTAGGGAGAGTCGGAGCTGCAATTGAATATATAAATTACGGCACATTTACTCAAGCAGATGAGTCTGGGAATAAAACCGGTACTTTTGGAGCCGGCGAAGTTGCGGCTTTATTTGGTTATTCAAACCAACTCGATCAAAATTTTTACTATGGCACGAATCTCAAACTTATCTATTCAAAAATTGCCGACAGATCATCGAGCGCAATTGCGATTGATTTGGGACTGCATTATTCGCTCAAATCGCAGTTGATGGATTTTGGGTTTGCCGTTATGAATTTGGGAACTGAAATGTCTTCTTATGATTCGACAAAGGAAGCTCTACCGCTTGACGTTGTTTTCGGAGTTGCAAAAAAAATGGAACATCTTCCGCTAAGATTATCATTAGACTTTCATAATTTGAATGATAACAGTACAGGCTTCGGTTCAAAGCTGAAAGCATTTGCTTTTGGAGCTGAATTTACTTTAAGCCAGGTCCTTCGTTTACGTTTTGGTTATGATAATCAAAGAAGAAATGATTTGACAATCGGTTCATTTGCCGGCTTGGCTGGCTTTAATGTCGGGCTTGGATTAGTAATAGCAAAATATAATTTTGATTATGGATTTTCTTCCTTCGGTTTGATGGGAGCAATTCACCGAATTACAATTTCTACAGCTTTGTAATAATCTTATTTAGGGCAAGGCACGAAAAGCCTTTTACAAGATCTATACAATAAAAATTTTTAGAATCAGTTTTCCTCATACCTTAGTTTTTATACGGACTCTTCAAATAATTTTCTGCTAATGCGCGAGAATTATTATAATCTTTAAGATGCAAAGTTCTCTTATAATACTCAATAGCCTTTTCTCTTTTACTCTGTAAATCATAAATCATTCCGAGATAGAGGTAGGAATTACTTAAGAATCCCGATGTTTCTTTAACGTCTATTTGTTTAGATAAATTTGCGCACCCCTTAAAATAAACTATAGCAGAATCAAGCTGATTCAAATTTTTATACTGATAGGCAATGTAGTATGTTGATTCACGCCTGACACTTGGATAATTGTAACCGGTATAATTCTTATCTGCTTTCTCCAATACATCAGAAAATATTTTTGAAGCGTTATAATAATCACCTCGCTTGGCTGCTATGCGCCCACTCCATCTTTCAAACAAAGGATTATCAGGAAAATCTTTGGTTAGCATATTTGCAAAGTAATCTGCTTTGAACGGATTATTTTCAAAATAAAAATACAATGTCATCAAAAAATAACGAGCTTCATATTTTGCATATTTTCCATTGAGTGCAACATTTGTTAGTTCGTCAATCCCTTTTTGTTTATTGCCCGGGGGGAAAAAGATCATCAACGGTTTCATTAGCGGATATTGTTCCGGAATTACTGCAGCATAATAATTATAAATACCGAATCCTAATTGCACATCAATATTTTTCGGATCAAGCTTAGCTGCATGTTCAACAATGGGGAGGGCATCTCTACCATCATCAGCTGCTTTAAGCCAGCTTTCACGAAATGCCCGTAGACGTCCCCTAAAACCAATAGCGCCTCCTTTGAAAAATAAGGCGTTCACATCATTTGGTGTTTTTTTTAAGATTTGATCGCACTGAAAAATAACATCTTCAAGTTTTTGATAGAAAACGTCGTCGTAAGATTCGTTATCCGGGTCTAAAAGAATTTTCCACCAATCAACCATTGCAAGGAAAAATCTACCTTGTGGTTTACCTGGATAATCAGCTATCAATCCCCGAAATGTTTTTTCAGCTTCCGGAAATTTAATATCATAAATCTGCTTAATCCCGGCAGATACCGTTGAATCGAAAATGGAGTTTTGCGGTAAAATAGACGGAACAATTAAGAGAATGATTATTACAATAAGTTTTTTCAAATAATACCTAGAACGAAAATATGATTAAAGCCTAAAAAAAATTAAAGCTAATAACTCTGAGCTAACATTCCGCTTAAGCTTGGGCTAATTTTTCAAGAAGATAACTTAATATTTTATCTGATGCCACCCGAACTTGGCCCATCGAATCGCGTTCACGAATAGTAACAGTTTGATCGCTTAATGTTTCTGTGTCAATAGTAATGCAAAACGGTGTTCCGGCTTCATCCTGGCGTCGATATCTTCTTCCGACAGCGCCTTTGTCGTCATAAAAAACTTTAATATTTTTTCTCAAATC
>JAJYSI010000159.1 GCA_021793635.1 Bacteroidota bacterium | reverse complement strand
TGATAGTCAAGCATTTGTTTCAAACCGCCCTTAATAAAATTGTCGACTAAAATTTTCCCTTTTTCAAAGGATTTTTCCAAAAGCATCGATTCTTCTACATTAAAATCTGATAGAACATATTCAGCCATTCTGCCGGGTTCAAAGTTATTTCCCACTCCAATTCTTAACCGCGGAAATTTATTCGAGTTAAGGTGATAAATAATAGAAGCAATTCCATTATGTCCGCCATCTCCACCGTGGGATTTAATTTTTAATATTCCAGGTTCCAAATTAATGTCGTCGGTAATTACCAAAATATCTTCGATTCTTGTATTAAGGTTCAAGCT
The DNA here is from genome assembly GCA_021793635.1 of Bacteroidota bacterium. The sequence continues at coordinate 6,993 of JAJYSI010000159.1, read as the reverse complement.
TGAATTTAATGCAGCAGTTCCACTATTATTTACGAATGTAGAGGGCTTTACAAGAGAAAAATCATATTCGCCCACCCTTCCGCCGGCAAAATAATAATCGTTTTTTGAAGGAATAAATTCTACAGAATAATTATTAGCAAAAAAATCTAAGAACATGAATCCTACGTTATGCCTATTGTTTTTATATCGATTCCCTGGATTTCCAATTCCTAATATAATTCGCACAATAAATTTTACTTTTCTTCTTCTTCGGCCTTTACTTTTCCTATAACTTCCGGTTGAGCTTGAGTTTCGGCAGCGAGTTCTTCTGGGGTTGCTTCTTTTTCAACTTTAGGATGAGTAACTGCAACAACTACACTGTCTTCCAAATTCAATATAGTAATATTTTCAAATTTTAAATCTTTGATATGAATTGCATCGCCAAGCTTTAAATTTTGTATATTTATATCTAGACGTTGAGGTATATCCTTCGGCAAGCATTCAATTTCTAATTTATGCATTAACTGTTGTAAAACTCCACCTTCTTTAACGCCAACAGGGCTGCCATGATACTGGATGGGAACTTCCAATTGGAATTTTTCCCCAATAGTTAATCCTAATAAATCAAAATGAACAACTCTATCTGTTACAGGATCAAATTGAATATCTTTTATTACGCATTCGTGATTTTCTTGTCCTTCAAGTTCTAAGGATATTAAATGAGTTTCTGAAGTAAACACAAGTGGTTTTATTGACTTTTCGGTAACTTCTATTGCAATAGGTTTATCGTGTTTTGAATAAAAAATTCCCGGGACACCACCATTTTTCCTAATATCGCTTCGCGAAGCTTTGCTTATAGAACTTCTAAGTTTTGCTCTCAATACTACTTTTTCCATTATAACTCCAAATCTAATTAACTTTTATCTATGTCAAAAAGTGAACTTATCGATTCATTATGATATGTTCTTTTAATAGCCTCGGCAAAAATATCCGAAGCTGTGATAACTGAAATCTTATCCGTATCTGTTTCTTTGCTTAATGGGATGGTATCAGAAACAAATAGTTTTTTAATTTGCGAATTATTTATTCTTTCAATTGCACGTCCGGAAAGAAGCGGATGCGTAATGGCGCCGTAAATATCTTTCGCACCTTTAATTTTCAATGCTTCAATAGCTCCGATAAATGTTCCAGCAGTATCAATTAAATCATCAACTAAAAGGACATCCTTATCTTCAACGCTGCCGATAATGTGAACAACTTCAGCTAGATTTTGTTTTGGTCGTCTTTTATCAATAACTACCAAATCTGCATGAAGTCTTTTAGCATACGATCTCGCCATTTTAATACCACCGACATCAGGAGAAACCACAACTAAATTATCATTTATTTCATCAAACAAACCGCTAAAGATAGTCGACCCATAAAGATGATCGAAGGGGATATCAAAAAAACCTTGGATTTGAGAAGCATGCAAATCCATCGTCATAACTCTATCTGCTCCTGCGACCGTAATTAAATTAGCAACCAGTTTGGCAGTTATTGATACCCTTGGCTGATCCTTTCGATCTTGTCTTGAATAACCGAAATAAGGAATAACCGCAGTAATTCTTTTGGCAGATGCCCTTTTAGCCGCATCAACCATAATTAGAAGTTCTAATAAATTTTCAGACGGAGGGTTAGTTGATTGAATAATGAAAACTTCCGAACCGCGTATGTTTTCGCCATACTTTACCCAAATTTCACCGTCACTAAATCTTTTCAATTCCGCAAGACCTAATGGTTTTCCAAGTTTTTGAGCAATCTTTTCGGCTAAAGGGCGATTGGAACTACCCGAAAAAATTTTATAACTGCTTGCTGACATTTACCTTATTCAAAAATAAATAAAAAAATAGACTTGAAATATATACAAAACGATTTGGGAAGTCAATAAATAGAATATAAAATGCTTAGATTTTCATTCAAAAATCGCTATTTAGCCAATTAATCTTTCTTTTTTCTTACCAAAAAAATGATCACTATCAGTAAAACTAACCCGGAAAGCGCATAAATCCATGGTGGAGTTTCTTTTAGCTTAAATGGTCTGAAAGTAACCGAGATAGTCTTTCCACTGCCAATTTGAGCCAAAGTATAATTCCAAATAAGAGTTCTACCATCAGTATTGGTGGCATTGTGAGTAATAATATCGCCGGCAAAAGTATATTTATAAGTAATGTGAAATGCGCTACCATTAATTCCAAATCCCGTGGCAATTGGGGGAATAAACTGGGAAAATATTTTTTGTCTTGAAGCTCCGTCTTTAAGAGAAAATTCGGAAGCCGCAAATGCTTTAGTATTATTTAATGAATCAATGTTTGTAAAGGTTAGATCGATAATTGCATGAGTTGTGCTATCGGTTGTGTCGCTGTATACTTTTATATTTTTGATTGAAGTATATGGTGAGGAGAATTTACTTCTAATAGAATCAGGATTAAAGATGCCGATCTTGTCTAGAATTTTTATACTTTCATTGTCCGGCAACTTCGTCCAAAAAGTTATTTTCATTTTTCCCGAACCATCAGAATAAAGATAAACATCTTGTATATAATTCAGGCAGCCTGAAAATAAAAAGGCTAATGCGAACAGTAGTAAATATTTTTTCACGTTTGGATTTTATAATAATTTTTATTTGTAAAATTAAAGAATTTATAACTTAGTTGTATTAAAGATAACATAGTAAACTAATTTATAGAAAATTTTAGAATTTTTCATTAACTTTGTTATTAAATTTTTATTGAGGTTGTTAATGCCGACATATGATTATAAATGCAATGTGTGTGGTTATTCATTTGAGATGTTCCAAAAAATGAATGATGAACCTTTAAATGTTTGTCCTAAATGCAACGGTAATGTAAAAAGACTAATCGGTACAGGAGCGGGACCTATTTTCAAGGGTACAGGATTTTACCAAACGGATTATAAGAATTCTCCACAAAAGAGTGTAAATAAAACGAATGTAAAGCCAGTCAAGTAATATTTTTTAATGATAAAAGCTTCCTGATTTTATTTTTTTGAGTGTAAAATTTTTATTAGAAATCCGTTCCAAGTGAAATATAAAATTTTGGCTGGGAAAATGTGTTATAATTATACGCCCAAGCAACATCGAACCTAACGAGAAAATAAAGAAAGAATATCCGCGCGCCAAAACCCATTCCGGTTAATAAATCTTGCGAATGAAAGCCATTCACCGAGTCCCTTTGAAAAAGTTTTAATCCTCTGTTTTGACTCCATGCAGCGCCAGCATCGACAAAAGCTACTCCCATTATATTGCTAAACAAAATGGGAAGCGGGCCTGTAATTAAATATCGAATTAACGGGAATCTTAATTCCATATTTACCAAACCATACTTCGAACCAATTTCTTGAGCATAATCATATCCTCTTAAAGGAAGAGCTGCTGTTAAAAAAGCAAAATCGGATGGTGAATTAAGAGGAATATCTACCGTTGCAAAACTTCTATTAATCCAATTATCAATTCCTCCTATAAAAAATTTTTGAGGATCATTTCCTCCGGAATATCCTCCTGAGAATCTAAACGCAAAAGAATAATCCGTCCAAAGTCTAAAATATGTTCTGTAATCTCCTAGAAAGGAATAAAAGTTTAATGAACTGCCCGTTAAACCGGGGTTACCCATAATATCAAATCTATATCGTGTACCATCTATTGGTGAAGTATACCCCCACAAAGAATTATCATGTATAAAACTTAAAGAAGGTATAATGAACGTAGCTTTTTGCATTTGTTCGTATGGGTTATCAAGATTTTCCATAGTAACATTAAGCAAGCTTAGCCCGCCTTGCATACGGTAAAATTTATTTAAAGGATACCTTAACGAAATAGTTCCCCCATAATTTCTAAATCTGAATAAATTTGCTCCGGTAAGTCTTGATAGATAAGCGAAACGTGCCATATGAAAACCTTCAATGCCGTAATTCAGTCTAGATGATAAGTAATAATAGGCTAAACCGTAGTCGCTATTCTTTAAATCAATCTGAAGGCTTGTTTGAGCTATAATTCTATAGTTGCCCAATACATCACTAAAAGAAAGGACTGTAGTTCCAAGTAGACCGAAAAGAGAACTATAGCCAGCATTCGCATAAACAATATCGGGCGAAAAAGTTATTTTGTAACGGTTCACTTTGTAGTTACCATTTTTATCGAGGTTATCAACAAGTTTGAACTTTAAATTTTGCGATCCTAAAGTATCAGACCTATAATCATTTTTATTGCCAAAGACATAATTGTTAAAATCGATTTGAACCGAATCTCCGTATACACTTGTTGTATCGGCATTACTTTCTACAATCATTATAGTAGAAGTTTTTGGAGAATCTACTATTTCCGGTTTTGTTTTTACAAATTTATCAGACGCTCTCTCTTTAATCAATTCTGCTTCATAAACTGTGGGTATTAATTCATTCGTATCCAGCTTAACTTCGAACGGATTGTTCATCAAAAAGAGGTTGAAAGATGATTTGAATAATGATGAAAAAACAAGCTTCTTACCATCCTTAGATAAAGACAGTTGGAAAAGTCCGTTCAAAGAATTTGTTATCGGAACAGCCGGGAGCAGGCAAATATTTTTCACCGTGTCAGTTTTTGTTAATTCAATTCTTTTCTTATAAATATTATTTATTCCATTAAGATCAGAAATAAATAAGATCTCATCATCAGAAGGTCCGACTAATGGGCAAGTTTCGTTGCTAAACGGCATATCGGTTATTCGTGAAATCACTTGGGAATTTATATCGATTGAATAAATATCAGTCTGAGAACTTTGGTAATTATAAACCTTAAAATTATCAGGCACAGCAGCTGCAGATAAATAATTTCCTCTGTCAGATGAGAAGAAAATTTTCTTGCTGTCCTGGGACCAGGAAGGATCGTTATCGGTAAAAATATCGTTTGTAAGATTAGTAAGTTTTTTAATCTCTAAATTATAAATGTAAACATCAGATTGAAAAGGGGTGTGCCCAATAAAAGCTAAATATTTCCCGTTAGGCGACCAGCTTATGCTCTTAATCCCACTAAGCTTTACTGGAAGCGTTATCTTATCTTCCGAATTTACATCAATAATATAAATAATATCGTTGCCGTCCGATTTTGCAGAAAGGGCAATTTTACTTTCATCCGGAGACCAGCTTAGACCGGGTGTTACTACGTTTAGTTGTTCAAAATCCGCCGAACGATTTCCTTTTATCAGCCGTTTAATTATTGTTCCGTCGATAGCATTCATAATAAATAGATCAAAATAATAATTACGGTTTGAAATGAACGCAATCTTATCGCCTTGAGGAGAAATGGAAGGTTCAGTATTATAAAAGCCATCGCCTTTTTCAGGATCAGTTAATCTTTTAGCAAAGTCATCCGGGTCCTTTCTTGTAGCAATATCAGGCCAATAAATTTTTTTTAGATGCTTTTTCCATCTTTCGTTAAAATCTTTTAGTGAAAGGCCTGTTGCAGCTTTGAATCCTTCCTCAAGATTGCCGGTATTCTTTATTTTGTTTACAATCTCGCCTATTTTTTCTCTTCCATATTTTTCCGCAATATAGTAGAAGATTGATTCGCCCGCCCGGTAAGAAATATAACCCTGAAGCTGGTCAATGTTGGGAAGGGTTTCATTTACAACTGCATCGCGCATAAACATATCTGTGTTTATATCCCAATATAAAGATTGATATTCTGCCATGCCTTCATTAAACCACTGCGGAAGATTTAAGGAAATATTATTTGAAATTATATTTTGGAATGAACCGCCGTAAAACATATCATTCATTACAGCGTGTGTAAGCTCATGATGGATTAAGTGCTTAAACTCAGGAAATGACCCCATAAATTGCACTACAACGCGATTCTTAAAAAGTTCTGTGAAGCCTTCGATACCTTCGCTTAGATATTGGTCAGTAACATTTGTTTCCTGAAAATCATTTGTAGAATTATAAATTATGATTGTGACGCGGTTATTAATTTTATAGTTAAAACTTTTTTCAATTTCCTTAAGAGATTTTTCGGCTTCCTTGGAAGCGAACTCAGCCAGACTGGTGCTTTTGGCGGAGAAATAAATATCAAAGTGATCAGTTTGAATATAATACCAGGTAAAATTTTTATACTGAACTTTATTCTGTCCGAACTGAGCAAATGCAATAATCTGGATAAAAAAAAGAAATATGCTTATTCGCGTTAAAAATTTCCGCATAGAACTTTCCCGGTTTTATTCCAAAATGATAAAATCTAATTCTAATTTCTCCATGTCTGCTCTAACCAGCCTAACTGTAATTTTATCGCCAAGCCGAAATTGTTTTTTAGTTCTTCTTCCAATTAATGCATAATTTTTTTCATCATAAACGTAAAAATCTCCCTCCATATCGCGCAGTCTAATTAAGCCTTCCGCCAGGATTTCAGCGATTTTTACAAAAATTCCGAAGTGAGTAATGCCGGAAATTAAAGCATCAAATTCATCCCCGATATGATTTTGAAGATATTCAATTTGCTTTATCTTGACGGATAATCTTTCCGCTTCTACGGCGTTACGTTCGCATGCAGAAATATGCTGACTAATTTCCTCAAGCCGGGGCAGCGCATAATGAATAGACGAATTTGTTTCAAGATATTTAAAAAGTAGTCTATGGACTATCAAATCTGAATAGCGCCTAATGGGCGAGGTGAAGTGAGTGTAATATTTAAAACCAAGTCCATAATGCCCTATGTTTTTTGTAGAATAAATTGCTTTTGCCATTGAACGAATTGCAAGCTCGTTTATTAAAACTTCTTCGGGACTTCCTTTCACCTCCTCAATTAAAGTTTGAAATTGATTTGACTTTGAAGAGGCCGAAGGATTAAAAGAATAACCAAGCGACTTTACAAACTTTCCAAATTCATTTATTTTTTCATTATCGGGCAAATCATGAATTCGATATATAAACGGTTTGGGTTCGCCTTTAACCGGTGCAGCAATGTGCTTAGCAGTTATTTGGTTT
>JAJYSI010000158.1 GCA_021793635.1 Bacteroidota bacterium | reverse complement strand
ATAATGATAAATTTGGTGTCACCTTTTTTCCTATAATTTTCAACAAATATAATCATTATTTTATTTATTTCCTATGTTAGTGCCATTAGGTTTTGGATGAGGAAGATATTACAAGGTTTTCATCCGGATTGAATAAAAGTATTGAGGAATTTAAGTCTGTTTATTTAAGTATATCTGAAGAGGAAATCGATAAATTCAATTTTAATGCTCTTCCCTGTCCGTTCTTAAAAGACAATAAATGTACTAATTATAATCACCGGCCTAAAGATTGTGAATCTTTTCCACATTTAAATAAGGAAGATTTTAATTCAAGGTTAATGAGCGTCATCGAATTTTATTCGATATGTCCGATAGTATTTAATGTTTATGAGCAGTTAAAAGATACATTATGGCACCGGGATTGGAAAAATTATATTTAATAATTACTCTTTTTTTGGTCATGCTCTTATTAAAATTAAATTCTTGAGTTGTACAAATCTTCCGATATGCGGGCTACTCATATTTGATAAATAACGCACCTTACTCAGGATTTCCCTTTGAAGTAATGGGAAAAATTAGTCTATTCCATCACTCCATTTTTCCAACCTGCCTGCCGGGAGGCAAGCCTGGCGGCAGACAGGTATTCCAAAGGTTGCGAAACATGAGTAAATAAGATAATCCAGAAGTTTTATTTAATCAAAGATGTTGGTTCCAAATTTGCAGCTTCAATATCTTTAAAATATTTTACAGTGCCTACCTTTAATTCATAAGTGGATTGTTCATCGCACACAATTATTCCTTTAGGATGTAGCTGAAATGCGCTTACCGTCCACATATGATTTACTCCCTCTTCTACTACTTTTGCAAGCGCTCTTGATTTAGCTAATCCGCTGATTATTATCAATACTTCTTCCGAATCAAGAACTGTTTTTACTCCTACTGTTAAGGCTGTCTTAGGTACCTTTTTCAAGTCATTGTCGAAAAATCTTGAGTTGGCTATCTTCGTATCCATCGTTAATGTTTTTACTCTTGTCAATGAACCAAGCGATGAACCCGGTTCGTTAAATGCTATATGTCCGTCGGGACCTATTCCACCGACAAACAATTTGATCCCTCCGGCTTTATGAATCTTCTTCTCATAATCTTCACACTCTTTCTCTAAATCCTTTGCATTGCCGTTTAGAATATTTACAAATCTTTTGTCGATATCGACATGATTAAAAAAATTATTCCACATAAATGAATGATAACTTTCAGGATGATCTTCCGGCAATCCAACATATTCATCCATATTAAAAGTCGTTACATATTTGAAGGAAACAACCCCATTTTTATAAAGCTTAATTAATTCTTTATACATTCCAACCGGAGAAGAGCCTGTTGGAAGTCCCAGTACAAATCGTTTTTTTGATGTTGGCTTAAATTCCTTAATCGCTGACGCTACATAGTTAGCTGCCCACTTCGACACCAAATCATACGTCGGTTGAATTATTAGTCTCATAAATACCTCATAACGCGGCAAGCCGCAATGTTAAATTTTGAATTTTGAATTAAACGCAACGAAACAGATCATAAATAATATCTCGACATAAATGAACTACCTACCGGCAGGCAAAGATTTAAACAATAATAATACGGTTTTTTAGACAATTTCAGTTCATTATCATACGTTATTTTAATTGGAATAATGGAGTTGTGGAGTGTTGGAGTAGAGATGAAAGTTTTCCATTATCCCACCTTTCTATTCTCACTATTTTAAATTTCTCTGATATGCTATCTTACCTCCAAGAATAGTCATATTGACTTCATAATTATCATTTAATACAACGATGTCGGCATCTTTACCTACAGCTAGGATTCCTTTTTTGTGGTCAAGATTTATAACTTTTGCTCCGTTAAGCGATGCCATTCTTAATGCCTCTGTAATTTTTGCACCCGCGGTTTCTACCATGTTTTTTACCGCCATATTCAGAGTCAATGTACTTCCGGCAAGTGTACCATCTGCTAGAACCGCTTTTTTTGCTTTCATATATATCTTTTGATCCGCAAATTCATATTCCCCTTCATGCATCCCGCCGGCACGTATGGAATCCGATACTAATATTATTCCGCTCGCTCCTTTTAGCTTAAGCAGCAATTCCATTACCGCCGGATGAACGTGAAGCGTATCGGCTATTAGTTCAATTTTCAATTCATTGTGTAATAGTGCTCCCAATATTACTCCGGGATGACGGTGATGAAACGGTTCCATCGCATTAAATATATGCGTAACATGCGCAGCCCCATTGTCGATTGCATTTTCTACTTCATCATAACTTGCCGTTGAATGTCCGATTGATAGCACTACGCCTTCTTTTGCTGCTGCCTGCATTACTCCGACTGCTCCCGGAAGCTCCGGTGCTATTGTCATTATTTTAATTTGACCCTTAGATGCTTTCCATATTTTATTCCATGATTCCACAGACGGCTGCCATAGGTAACTCTCATTCATTGCGCCTTTTAGCTGTTTATTTAGGTAAGGTCCCTCCATGTGAATACCACGGATATTTGATTCGGGGTGCTGTTCGATATAATCTGCTAACCTTCGTAAATCCTTAAGTAAAAGTCTTTCCGGTTTGGCAAATAATGAGGCGAGAACCGTCGTTGAGCCATGTTTTAAGAGGTACTTACTAATATTTGCAATACTAACTTCTGAGTCATCTGCAAAACCATATCCGGCGCCGCCATGTGTTAGAAGGTCTACAAATCCGGGGCAAATCCTCTTTCCTTTTACATCATATACTTTACAACCTTTAGGTATTTTTGTTTCTGATGATTTTCCTAACTCTGAAATCTTTCCATCTTCTATTATTAAGACACCATCTTTTAGTACTCTGAACGGAGTTATTATTCTTCCGCCCGTTAACGCTATTTTCATTTGTCAATCCTGAAATATCAAGTTATGTATTAAATAAAATTCAGTTACCAAGAATTTCCCAACCACGTTTATTCATCTGGTAGAAAATAATACCGCCGAAAATAAATCCCGAAATTAAGAAAATTATTCCAAGCATCATACTTCCAAGTATGATTTGTCCAAGACCAAATAGAAATGAATAAATCATCGCTACACCGGATATCCAATTTATTAAATTTAGTATTCCGTCTTTTACCGGAGCTATATCTGTTGCCTGCTTGGCTATTGGTTTCCAGAATCTTGCATTGGGGCGGACTCTCCTGTAAAACGATAAAAGCTTTTCATCTGGTTCCGGGCTCGTTAAAAACGTTACGGTTACCCAAATCGCTGTCGTAAATGCCACCGTAATTAATAACAAGTATGCAAATTGCCTCGGGTCGTTTTCATCAAAATGAAATCCGAATTGAAGTGTCAAAGATATTGTGAATGCAGCTATCATTGCTGAGATTTCACTCCATGCATTTATTCGCCACCAGAACCAACGTAATATATATACTAATCCCGTACCTGCCCCGATTGCCATCAAAAATTGCCAGGCGCTAGCTATTGAATCCATATAAAATGTTACTATTGCCGATAGAATCATCAATACCATCGTTACTATCTGTGAGAAATTTACGTAATGTTTTTCTGGTTTTGTTTTTATATATCTTCGGTAAACATCATTTACCAAATAACTCGCTCCCCAATTAAGCTGTGTTCCGATTGTTGACATATAAGCTGCTGCAAATGCAGCTATCATCAAGCCCCGGAGATATGAAGGCAAGTCCGATATCATTATTCTTATATATCCTGTCTCCGGATCAGCCAGGAATTTTGGATCATGCTGCAGACGCACTACTGCTACCAATGCTACCAGAATCCACGGCCATGGACGTAGTGCATAATGAGCTATATTGAACCAAAGCGTAGCAAGAAGTGAATGCTTTTCATTCTTCGCGCTAAATATTCTCTGGGCTACATACCCGCCCCCACCCGGTTCTGCACCCGGATACCAGGACGCCCACCAGTTAACTGCTATGAATACAAAAAATGTTATCATCGGCATCCAGGTGGAATTTAGATTAGGCACCATCGCTAATATCGAGCTTGTTGAATCCCGTGATTTATCTACTGCATGTAGCTGCGTCAGCAATGAGCCCATACCCCCGGTCGCATTTACAGCAAAGACTGCAAGCAATATCACCATACCCATTTTTAACACGAATTGGAATAAGTCTGTCCATAGCACTCCCCAAAGACCCGATAATGTCGATATCGATGCTGTAATAAACATTATTCCTATGGCAATGGCGAGGGCTTCAACTTTATTTACTCCCAAAACAAGCATCATAATTTTTACTATGGCTAGGTTTACCCATCCCATTATTATTAAGTTAATCGGAAGACCAAGATATGCTGCGCGGAATACCCTCAGGAAGGCAGCGGGTTTTCCGCTATACCTTATTTCTGCAAACTCTACATCTGTCAGTACACCGGCTCTGCGCCATAGCTTTGCGTAGAAAAATACTGTAAGTATTCCACTAAAGGCCATGCTCCACCAAATCCAATTTCCTGCTATACCGTTTCTTGCAACTAGTCCCGAAACTACAAGAGGGGTATCCGCTGCAAAGGTTGTTGCGACCATTGATGTACCGGCTAGCCACCAACTGACGTTTCTTCCGGAGATAAAAAAATCACTGACACTTTGGGTTGCTCGCTTCCTTAAATAGAATCCTACCCCAAGGTTAAATAAAAAGTAAAGAGCTATTACTATGAAATCTATATAGTTTAACTGCATTAATTAGTCTCCGTTAATTTAAATAATTCTAAAAACTGCTCTCTTCTCTCACAACTCTCTTATATTACTCATTTTATATTTCGCTAGCACGTATTACCAATTTCTCAACCGGTGAAACAACTCTCAGTTCAACTTGACCTTGCGGCTGTTTGGCTTCTTTAAGTCTTCCCAGACTCTCATTTACCCAATTGGAATCAACTTTGGTTTTATTTTTTATATGCTCCAATGCTTGTAAACCAATTGCAGAAATATCGGATAATTCTTTTGATAGCGGCTCAACCTCAAGTAAAATAGGAGATTTTTTAATTATAGCGTTAAGACGGGCATCAATATTTTTCCATAAAATAAGTTGCTTCTCTATCTGCTTGATATTGTTTTCATCTTGAATATTTCTCGTAAGAAAATCATCTACCAGATATCTAAAATTTCTTGCAGCCTCTGCATCAGGAACCGCCGCATCGACAACTCTTGTTAAGGGAGAGAATGAAGTATAATCCGTTCTTTGGTGCGCGCGGTTATATCCTTGCACCGGTCCAACGACATTTATAAAATTAGTAAGTGCCGTTACATCATCACCATTGGCTAATCTTCTAATCATCATTGCTTGGTTATTGATATGAGTTAATCCAAGGTCTTCCAACTCTAAAGAAATTACATCTAACCTTCGGTACATATTTCTCACATCTACTATATTCTTAGGAGACCAAAATCTTTCTGCAATAGCGGCAGTTCGCGGCCATATCCTTGAATCAATGTTTTCAGGTGAAACAAATTCCGACCACATTGTAGCTTCCCCGCCGAGTATATTCTTCCTCTGCATATCATTTAATTTAAGACTGTCCGGATCCGGATCATTTAAGTAATGATAACTTGCCGGCTGATTTAGATCGATATAATAACCATTAGAACGTATTACATGATAGTCTTTTGACGCTGCTTCTTCTATAGATTTTTCTCCACGCCATGATTGAATTACAATACTCTTCGGCATATCCGGTTGAAGTATTTCATCCCACCCAATCATTTTTTTATGATACTTCGTCAGAATGGCGAGTAATCTTTTATTAAAATAACTTTGCAGCGAATTATTATCGGGAATATTATGTTTTTTCATGAACGTCTGTATCTCGGGGTTGGCACTCCACTGTTTTCCGCTATTTTCATCTCCGCCGATATGCATATATTCATCCGGAAAAAGCTTTGACATCTCTTCAAAGAATTTATCAAAAAATTCATACGTTTTTTCAATGGTAGGATTAAACGTAGGATCAAAAACTCCCCACTTTCTTTCAACGGAATAAGGTCCCGGTGCACTAGCATATTGTGGATATCCAACAAACCAGCTTGTTGAATGACCTGGTAAATCAAATTCTGGAACTACCCGAATCCCTCTGTCGTCTGCATATTTTATTATTTCTTTGATCTGTTCTTGAGTATAAAACAATCCATCCGATCCCATTTCTGTAAGCTTAGGAAATGCTTTACATTCGACCCTAAATCCTTGGTCATCGCTTAAATGCCAGTGAAATACGTTCATCTTAACGACAGCCATACCGTCAAGATTTCTCTTTATCACATCAACCGGCATAAAATGCCTGCACGCATCTATCATCAACCCGCGCCAGGGAAATCGGGGATAATCGTCAATATAAACCGCCGGAAAATAATAGCCTGCACTATCGGTTTCCAATAGCTGTAAGAAAGTTTCTATCCCTCTTAAAGCTCCAATATCGGTTACAGCATTTAGCAAAACATGGGTTGTTGTTACTGTTAACTTATATGATTCATCTTCATATAGTCTTACTTCACCGGGTCGTTTGACATCGATTATCATATCGGGATCTTGTATAACAGAGCTGCGATGTAGGTAATCTTGCGAAAAGAAAAGTCCTGTTCTGCCAGAAAGTCTTCTCAACATCCTGCTAACTGCACCATATAATCGTTCAGCTGGATTTCCTTCTATTGCTACTTTAAAGTTTTGGTCCAACCTATACTCGCCGCCGGTCAATTCAACTTTTACAGGCATGGGCATAAGATTTAATTTTTCATCAACACCTTGAGCATTGAGGAAGTTCCCAAATAATAGCACTGCAATTATAATAGCAACAAATCTTTTTAAATGTTTCATCTAAAATTCCTTTTACGAATATGCAATCTGATTAATTTATGTCACTCAAGTTGACCGCTAGTTTTTATTTAGGTATTAAAAACCGTTGAAACGGTTAATAAATAAGTTTTTATGTTAAGCAACCCACGACTTGAAGTTGTGGATTGCGTGTTAGAAACGCAATAAATCAACCGTTTTAACGTCTTACCCTCAACGATGGTCAACTCGAGTTATGTTAAATAAAAATACTCTTTAGGAGTAATGGTATTTTACGGTTCGCCATAGCATTCCACTTTTTCAATTTTCCTACCGGTTTCATAAAGTAAACTATCTATTTATGTTATTATCATCATAATAGAGCGCGGCAGCACCGAGTATCGCCACATTGTCAATAACCGAGACTTCTATTTTTAGCTTATTGATCGTTTTCGAATATGCGAAATTATTAATTGATCTAAACATTTCATCTTTAAATAAATTATATGATTTGCTAACGGAG
>JAJYSI010000157.1 GCA_021793635.1 Bacteroidota bacterium | reverse complement strand
ATTCATTGCGTTTTGATATTCTTCAAAGATTTTATCCCAGGCTTCACTTAATGCTTTTCTGGATGGTTTGCCAGAAATTGTCAAATTTGACAAATCGCCTTTATCCAAAATGGAAATAAACCTATCCAACGGCAATTCCAAATCATTATAATATTTTGCTTTTCTAAACATTGTGATACCTGACTTTAAACATTCTCCATAATTAAGCCCATTTGGTCTAACACTTTCTGGGCGAATTTATCAATGACTACATCTAAGAAACTATTGGTGTTTTCGGTATTTAATCCAAATATCGACTCCCCATATTTATCAGTCAATGCACTGGTTTTGTAATCGCTTGAATCTATCTCAAAGATACCATTTTCTAATTGATCCTGTCTAACATTAAAACCTTTATGGAAATCTCCTGTTAACCTTAAATCGGGTGTTCCAAAGTTCGGCGAGTTATTAAGTTTCTGCTTAAAAAATGAATATTCAAACATCGAATATTCAGGCGCAACATCTGCACCCTCGGACGTTTTACCCCTTAATAACTGTTCGATATTCATAACAACGGCACGGTCTGACGATATAGCAAACGAGTCCAATACTTCGCTCATTGGATCGAACCTTTCAACTGCTTCTAATAAGTCCATTATCGTTGCCATATCAAAAAATTAAGCCCTACCAATCACGGCAGGGCTGTTATTAATCTGCCTTTTCGGCTTTCTTCTTTTTCGGTGGAAATTGTTTATCGTACAATGCTGCGAAATCGAGGTTAGGATATACGGATTTGAATCGCTTTACCGCCTTTTTTTTGCCCCATTTTTTGATAACTTTCCAATTAAAGGAATAAGCTGCCATTATGAAATATTTTTCACGGTTAAGGCTTTGCCTTCATAGCCGATAATTCCTTTGGCATCCAATGCCGAAACATTATCTAAGTTAATAGAAATATTACTCGGGAATGTGCTATCCGGTGTAATCGTTGCAACTCCTCCTGAAATAGCTACGCTTGTCAAGGTAACATCGCTGCCGTCCGACAAATCTGTAACTTTCCAAAGGGCATCATCCGCCAATTCGGTTTCAAATGTTTCCAAAACATTTTCAGCTCCGCAACTCGCAACGGCTTTGATTGTGATTGATGCTGTCGTTGGAGTGCCTGCAAGAGCAAAACTAATTTCCTGCAAGCCTTTAATATCTTCAGGAAAAAAGCCCTCATCTTCTGTGTCAATGAATGCCATATTCTCATTAAGATATTTAGGCTTGAACACGATACGAACTCTAAAACGAGTTGTTTCGCTGTCTCCATCTGACAATCCGAAAGGTGGAACATAAAACAATTCCAAAGGAATGCCCTTTAAATTGCCGTCAACTTTTCTACCGAACAAGAATCCGTCAGCGTCAATAAGAATTAC
Organism: Bacteroidota bacterium; assembly: GCA_021793635.1. The sequence goes on along the minus strand of JAJYSI010000157.1, from coordinate 5,954 downwards.
TCTTACATTGGCGTTGTTGTAGCGGCGCAATCGGTTATTTAAGCAAACTCCGCCTTTTTCAAATCGGAAAGACCAATCATACAACCCTTCTCGAGCAATGGAAAGACCTCCATATCCAAAGGTCTGTTCTTCGGGATCACCGGAATTATCCTCAACCTCGACGAACCCGTGAATAGGATAAATCCTATCTTGTGGCTTGTCTTCCTCGGTTGCATCTTGCAATACCTCTTTGATATTGTCATCAGGCTTAATCTCAAATGATTCTGGAACTAAGAACATTCCTACAATGTGCTTAGGCACTAAATCACATTCGCCAATGCCTGTGTTGGCGAAGTTTTCTGTACATTTTATTTTGTTAAAAGACATTTTTCTCTAATGAATTTAAGGTTTAAATTTTGAATTTCAATTGCATCTAATTTGTCATTGGCAATGTTCGCGGTATTTCCGTAACGTCCTTGACGCCCCCAAAATAATCTGTCTATTTTGGTGTGCCTAATCCGATAAGGCGAATAAGTCAAAGTGTAAGCGCTCTTATTAATCTGCTTTAAAAGCTCGTTGTAAATCGGATAAAGAAACGGTTTGAAGTTTTTATCATACCGTTTATCTGCCGTGTACTCCTCCAACGTACTTTTGACAATCAGAATATTTAAGTTTGCCTCTACAAATCTATTAGAATCAGCTGTAACACGTTCAGGAAAATCCTGTAACAATGCAACTAACGGATATTTATCATATTTGTAGCTTTGACTTTGGTCTTTTTGAGTCAACAAATCGACTATCTCTAAAATATGCCCGTGTTGATAATGGACGCCTGTAATATGGCTGTCCAGAACCTGAAATTCAGTAGTCAGGTTATCACTAACCTTGCTTACTATATCTCCGAATAAATCAACTATTGGACGCATCATATTCCTAATCTATTTATTTTCTCAAATGCTGGTTTGCTTCCACAACCACAACCACCTCGACAAATATCTACCTGATTTTGATAGCGATAATCATCCAATCCTAAAGCCCTAATGCTCGGATGAACGTGGCAGATATAATCTACCATTTCATTCCAAGCGACCACAACTTTTTGAACAGGATTAACCCGTGCGCTATTTTCTGCATTTGGAACAACTACGCCAATACCTTGATGAATGGCGTGTGTTGAAGTAATATACTTGCAAAACACATAATTAGCGATTGGGCTTATTTTCTTATCTCTATCTACCAGTATTTGATCCAAATCTTTCCGTGTTGTTTGGTAATTTTCCAAATAGTCTTTTGCCAACTTGTGCCCCAGCAATCTCACCAAGAACTCCTCTGAATACCTTTCGGTATAAAGCATAACATTGTCCTCAACTGCAAGGTTATCAAGCTGCCCTATGTGGATATTAAAACGGAAAAAATCTAAATCAATTATCATCTTGGGTCAGGATTATTGAGCTTGTGCCTCTAAGATTTTCTTTTCAGCTTTCTTTCTGGCTTTAGCGGCTTTTTCACGGATACCGTCGAAATCAATCTTTGACACCTTACCAGCTTTAGCGGCTTCTACCTTATTAGCCATATTGACGTGCATTGCTGCGACATCTCCTTTTTTGTAGCGTTTCCAATCTTTTGTAAACTCTACTTTTCTGGCGTTTTTGAATTTTGAAAAATCTTTTTTCATTTTTATAATAGGTTTTGTATAGGGAGGAACGATATCAGAACCTCCCTAAATGTTATACTTTAATTACTCGGCGTTTTCGAGTGCTTCGACTCTTGATATAAGGGATTGTAATTCTGAATCCTGAGCATATTGACTAAGGTTCAAATCACTTTCATCTTTTCCAGCTAAATCCCCTAATTCGGATTTTTTAGCATAATCCCCTAATTCGGATTTTTTAGCATAATCTCCCAAATCTTGTTCGGCATCAGCGATACCGTCCTCCATGTGGTTGAGTCGATCTGCACTTATAGGAGTTCCCCCTTCTGCGCCGTTTTCCCATTGTTGTTTTTCGTAAGCCATTTTTTCTGTTTTTTAATGGTTATTAATTATCCTGTGGAAAATTATCCTCCCCCGGGTAGTTGTCGCTCCCGGGGTACATTAGTTTCCCTCGGCAGGCGCATCAATATCACTTAAGATTGTGGCAAAAGTGTCATAGAAAACACTGTTCTCACGCTCTTCAGCAATGTAAGTTAAGAAACGTTGGTAACCTCGAATAGAAGTTTTGTCGTTTCTGAAATCTTCGCCGTTCAATCCAGTTTCAATAACCAAATTACCGTAAGCAAAGATTTTAAACCCGTTGTCTGCGCCAACTAAAAGCAAGTGCGTATTAGGCACATCCTCGCTGTCAACCTTCACAATTTGAACCCCTGCAATGAACAACTGTCCTAAAGCATTGGTATAAATCAAATTGTTGTTTTGGTAACGCGCATTTAAATCTTTTTCAGACAAAATACGATACCAAACAGAAGAGGAAACAAACGCAAAAGCTGGGGTTTCTTTGTTTTCTTCCATTTCGGCAGCAGCTGCAATAATGGCGTCGATATAACCCGCATTCAATACGTTTCCGCTGAATGGGTTAGATCCATTATATTGAACAGCATTCTCGGTCAATCCTTCAGGCGCATTGTTTGAACCATCTCCGCTAAGAAGTCCTTCGTTAGCAGTTTCTAACAATTCAGCCCTGAAATCATTTCGAATCCAGTTCATCATTGAAGGTACATCTTGCACTAAGCAATCGTCAACCGTGTTGAAAATAGCGATCTTCTTAGCCTCGGCTTCCCCGGTAGTCAATCTGAACGCACGCTTAGGCTTAGGAGTTCCACAAGCAATCCAATCAGCACCGCCTGGCTTCCAAGTGTCACCATCAACCGAATCATCATCAATCTCAACTTTTCTCAAATAAATCAACGTCGGAACGTCAATAGATTGAATATTGAAATAATCAAAGATGATATTGCTTTTGCGCTTTCTCTCGTTAATCTCCGTTTCAACTCTTCGACCAGTGAACGCTGTTACGTCTGCACCATCCAAGAAAATATCGTGAGAAAATTCAGGAATAACATCAGCCTTTTCAATTGACATCGAAATTGGCGTGTTGGTCTTTTCTCCATTTTCAGGAAAACGAGCCTTAACGAATTTTTCAACTTCCGCCTCGATAACGCTTTTGCGACTTCCGGGAGTTGTTTTTTCTTTTTCTTTCAATCTTGAAACTTCAAGTTCCGCAATAGCACGGTGTAACTTTTCGTTTTCCGTATTGATTTTAGCGATTTTTGTTTCAAGCCCTTCGATATCTTCGCCTCCTTCGATAGCTTTTCTTAAGCCTTCGATAGTAGTTTTGAGTCCTTCGATAGCTTCGGTGTCGGCTTTATCACCTAATTTTTCCACGAAGCCGTCGACTTGCTCTGAAATCTTTGTAAGAGCGTCCAACGTCTTTTCATCGTTGGTTTTCTCTTTTGGGTCTGCCAATGCCGAAAAAAGGATAATGGCAGGAATAACTTTATTTTTCATTTTGCTAAAGTTTTGTTTTGGTTAATAAATTATTTAACTGTTCACTTATTTGAGTGTCATACTTTGACGGCTCAAACTTTGGAGTGTCCTCGACGGCTCCCTTTATTGGAGTTGCATCGTTACTGCCGAACAGCACGGCGCTACCCTCCATTACTATTTTTAATTCTTCTACGCCAAAGAAGTAACCTCGTTCGTTAAGTTCTTCTTTGTTTGAAATTTGGTTGTAATATTTTTGCCAGTACGCAAATCCCTCTTTATCGTCCTGGTTGTTGATGCCTAATCCAATCTTGATATATTGCATTCGGATTGAGTTTTGAAGGTCGTTGCCGTCCTCCAGCATCTTTAGAAACTTCTCGTGCTGAATGGCTTCTTTAGCGATTTTAAAAATAAAAGCTTCGGTATCTCCTTCAAAATTTCGACCTAAATCAGTCCAAGGTAATGTTAAGAGTTGTATCTCTACGTTTTTAGGCGTTGCTATAACACTGTCAACTTCAAGTTTGTGGTCAGTTACATAGTAGACTTTGTGATTTTGCTCCTTAGCGGTTTTTGTCATAGAGCCTCTCAAATGAACGTCATCGTGATGGTCAAGATAACCGGTGTTCGAAATTACAGGATAAATGAAATCATCATCCTTGTTAGGAATATCCTTAATCGCTCCGTCTTTTGGCGAATAAAAACCGCCGACAATAGACTTAGTCTTAACCTCTGCTTTTTTAGCGTCGATTAAGGTTTTTTTGTTCTCAGAAATGTAGTTAAGCATTTCTTTCCTACTGCCGAATTTTTTATCTTTTAAAATCATTTTTCCACTGTTTTATTCTTTTTTAGCCAATCGATCCGCTTCTGAATATTCGCTTTCAGTTTATCATCCTTGGTTTTTCTCTTGGATTTCTCCAAACCTTCTATCTGCTTCTTAATTATCTCGTCCATTGATTTCAAAATTAGTTCCTAAATATTCATTTGCCTGCTCTACCGAAACGCCTAAATTCAACATCTTACCAAAAATATCAATGGCTTTTTCTTTTCGTTCCATTCTCTCTTTTTCGAACACTTGCATAAAAGGCAAGTGATCGTATTTGAGTTCCAAAGTAAAATCCTGACTCATATCAAAATGGTTCAAGATAGCTCCGCATAAAGTTCTCGCTTTCGGATCAAGCGTGTAAACCACCTGACGCCCCATAGCTTTCTCTTGATTTTCGAACGTGGACGAGTTGTAAGCTTCTAAAATATCTTTTGGAATCCCGTACATTCCTCCAATCTGCATATACGTTTGTAAGTAACTTTCGCCAAGCTTAATAAACATGTTGTCCTTGACGTACTTTTGTATTTTTATCATCGACTTGACCGCCTCAACCGGTCTACGACTCAAAGACTTTCTTTCAATGTCTTCTTTTTCGTCCTGCCCCATTGGTAACACCGTTACATCATCTACATCGGACTGACCTGAAATCATAAAACGTCCTGCATATCGAATATTTATGTTTTGGCTGTCAATAGCGTTTTCGTTATTTTGTATGATTTTCATCAGCGCCTCGATACGGCTTGCCTTAATTCCTGAATCAATACCCAAATCATTTTTGACGATCATATCAGTTCCAGGAATGTTTAAAACTTTACCCGATCCAGCGTGATATTTAAAATTTTCCTCCCTGAGCCTATCGTGGGTCTCTCGTGTTAGAACCGTTTTTGAGTTGGGTAACTTCGGGAACTCTAAGTTCATTGGCTCAAGCGGAATTAGTAGCGGTGGCGTCAAGCTATTGAAGTTGCTGGCTGTGGCTCTTATGGGCGAGCTTCCAAGCATTAGCCAAAACATCCACTCCCAAAGGAAATCAGAAGTTTCTTGACTGAAATTAGGATTTTTCAATAATTCAATGAGCGGGTGGCTTTCCACAACGTTACCGTTCTGTTTAAGTACGAATTGTCCAAGGCTGAACGTGTCGCACTGTAATGAAGCTACTTTTAGAAACGCTGGGTTTTTTACGGCGTACGTTAATTTTTCATACTCCGATTTGAAACTAATAAAATTAGTTCCTCCAAATTCCCTATAAAGTAAATTCTTTTCGGTTTGCTGACCAAAAAAGAAGTTTCTAAAGCCTTGCCACATTTGTATAAACCACGGTTTGAAAACAAAAATAATTAGAATAACCGTTGTATTAGCAAAACTTACAAACTTTCAAAACCACAAAACGCAATAATAAATAACCCGTTGTTGGTTAGCACAAACAAACGTCTCCCTATACCCTTTTTATATTTCACTCTTTTAGACTATATGATATACTTATTATTTGCTTATGGTATATGGTCTATTTTATGCTATTTCTGAACTCTGAAATAGTTTGTACTTTGTGCTATAATTTATAAAGTCTTGATTTATAGTATATTATATAATTGCTTCAGCACAAAAGAACAAAAACTATAAAATAATAGAGTAATAGGTTATTTTTAATAAGTCTAAATAAAGATAAGACATATAAAG
>JAJYSI010000156.1 GCA_021793635.1 Bacteroidota bacterium | reverse complement strand
ATAATTATCTCTGTTCCACTTAATGGGATATTTATTAATTGTCATATTTTAATATTTTGTTAATAGCATTGTAAAACAAATTCCAATTTCATTCTCCCAACATTCCGTTCATCCATTCCTCCAACATTATTCCAGTTTTTAGAAGAGCCCTTATTTCTTAGCATTGAAATATTTGCATTTCGAAGTGTCACGGCATCTTGCAAATATATTAAAAGAATAATTCTCCACGTCAAATCCTAGTTCTTTGCTAATTTCTTCAGGAAGATTTTTAATCTTGGGATTTGCAAATTCGACAATCCTTCCGCAGTCCATACAGATTAGATGATCATGGCTCTGCTTCTTGAAATTGCTTTCATAGCGGGTCATGTTGTCGCCGAAATTTCTTTTAAGCAAGAGTTCGCACTGCACTAAAAGTTCTAAAGTTTTATACACAGTTGCACGGGAAACGCGTGAGTTTTGGTTTTTCATTAGAATGAACAAGTCGTCTGCGCCGAAATGACCGTTGTACTCTAATGCTGCATCGAGAACTTCAAAGCGCTCGGGAGTGATACGGTTCATGCCGTCTTTCAGGTATTTCCTGAATATTTCAGTTGCTTGTTTATTTTTCAATATATCAAAATCACCTTAATAAAAAATATCTAAATATCCCCAATACACCATCACCTGTTCCCACAACTAAGGCACTCCCAACCACCTGAGGCCATTAACGGTGATAAATGCAAAGACATACGCCATGGATGTAAAGACGAATAATTGCAGCATCGGAATTTTCCAACTTCCTGTTTCTTTTTTAGAAACGGCTATCGTTGATAGGCATTGAAGGGCAAAAACAAAAAAGATAATTAGTCCAAAAATAGTTGAAGTAGTAAAAAGTTTTTTATTTGTTCCTTCAATTTTAGCTTTGTGCATTGCATCGACAATGGAACTTTGAAGTGCTCCTTCACTATCCGTTACTTTGAAAATCAGCGCTAGCGAGCTTACAAAAACTTCACGTGCGGTAAAAGCAGAAATTAATGAGACTCCGACCCGCCAGTCTAAGCCAAGTGGTCTCATGAGCGGCTGAATTCCCCTTCCCAAATCTGCGGCATAAGATGAAGTCAATCTATCTGCTTTCTGCAAATGGATTATCTGCATTTGGTTTAATCCATTAGTGTCAATTTTAGGATTGGAATTTGGAAAATAGGTTAAGAACCAAAGTATCATCGAGAATCCGAGAATAATTGGCCCGGCTTTCTTGAAATATAATTTTGCACTGTGATAAGCATTATTAGCTACTACACTAAACTTCGGTTTGCGATATGCAGGCAATTCAAGAATGAATGAAGAATTGTCGTCACCACTGAATAGTCTACTTTTAAATTTATTTAGAAGTCCTGCAATAGTGATAGAGCTTGCAGTGCTAAAGATGTAAATAGTGGCAAGGACAATACCCGCTATCCATGATTGATCTCCGGGAAATAAAAACCCGATCAGCAAAGCATAAACCGGAAGGCGGGCGCTGCAGCTCATTAAGGGGATTATAAATATTGTAAGTAGTCTTTCCTTCCGGTTCGGAATAGTACGCGCAGCAAGCATAGCCGGTATGGCACAGGCAAATCCCGAAAGCATCGGAACAAATGAGCGACCATTTAAGCCGATTTTTGACAGCGGCTTATCTATTAACATGGCTCCTCTAGCGAGGTAACCGGTGTCTTCCAAAAATCCCAGTATCAGGAATAAAATTAAAATCTGCGGAACAAAAACCAAAACAGAACCTGTGCCTGTAATTATTCCGTTAGCAACAAAATCACCTACCCAGTTATTCCCTATCAGTACAAAAGCCTTCTCCGCTGCCAGTCCGAAAATATCACTGATCAATTTCATTATGGGTGAGGCAAGCCAGAAGATTGAGGTAAATATACCTGCCATTATTAAAAAAAATGCGACCAAACCCCAGACCTTATGTAAGAGTATCTTATCAATCTTTAAAGAATTTGAATCTAAGTTATTATTTCTTGGCCCGTTTGAATTACCGTTTAATACTATTAACTGCTTGTTTGCTGTCGCAATATTTATATTATTTTCTGAAGGTAAATTGACTACAACTTTCTTTTCAATTTTTTCAATTTCTGCAAATAATTCAAGCAATCCGGAATTGTTAGAATTTTTCCCGGCATAAAGCGGTTTTTCCGGAACTTCAATTTGTGATTTCTGAATATTAAGTTCAGCGGTTCGAAGGAGTTCTTCAACGCCTTTACCGGTTCTGCCGTCAATTTTTACAACGTTACAACCAAGAAGATTTTCCAAATCTTTTATGGCAACGTCAAGTCCCTTTTTGTTCAGCATGTCGGTCATAGTCAGAGCAATAAGAATATTGAATTTTGCTTTTCTCATTTGCTGGACAAGCAAAAGATGGCGCGATAACTGGCTGGAATCAACTGTAATAATTACTAAGTCAGGTATTCCGAATTTAGGATGATTATAGATTGCATCGATAGAAACCTTCTCATCAAGAGATTCCGGTATCATACTTATTATTCCGGGTGAGTCCAAGAGGTTTGCTTCAAAATTAAATTTCTTTAAGATTTTTGATACGGAATATTCAACTGTTGCGCCTGGATAATTAACAGTTTTGAAATTCTTCCCGCTTAAATAATTGAATAAGGTAGTTTTGCCTGAATTAGGCGGCCCGATTAATGAAATGAAAGGAATTTTCTCAATGGTTTCTGAGATCATAATACTTTGATGCACTCCGCTTCATTTTTCCTGATAGCAATCAATGTACCTCTTATGGCAAAAGCCAATGGGTCACTAAATATTGAAGCACTGATTAGTTCAATTTCCTGCCCGGGAGTAAAACCAACCTCAAGGATTCTTCTTGCAGAAGGATGTGATTCATCAATGTTGGTTATTGTTACTCTCTCTCCGTTTTTTAGATCTGCTGCTGTTTTCATTTTTCTCAGTAGTTTAGATTATCGTATATATTAATTCGAATTTTTATGGCTGAAATTCAATTCTACAAACGTTGATTTTCCCGAGATACACATTATTAAGATTTAGTCTATATAAAGATAAGCAATAGACAATTAATTGTCAAATAATGCGACAAGTGGATATTTTGGTTCTTGGGTCATTCTATATGAATATCTTGGCACAATAAACAAATAGAAGCATGATTTTTGTGGAGATAAAAAAAAAGGTTGCCCGATTCGAAAACCGGACAACCTTTTATCAGATTATAGAGCCTAACTTTTTATTTCAAAAGAAGCAATTTCTTAGTAGCGAAAAAGTTTCCCGTCCTAAGTTGGTAGAAATAAACTCCGCTCGCTAAGTTAAGCGCATTAAATTGAACATTGTATGCTCCCGCAGGTTTTATTCCATTTACTAAAGTAGCAACTTCCTTTCCAAGAACGTTGTAAACCTTCAGCACTACCCTTGTCTCTGTAGGAATTTGATAGCTAATTATCGTAGAAGGATTAAATGGATTCGGGTAATTCTGGTTTAATTTGAAATCTGAAACTACATTCGGCTGACCTTTTACTGTAGTAACTGTTTCCGGTGTTAAACTGAATGAAGCAGTAGTCGCAAAGTTTGTATTATAATCAACAGATGAAGTAGTTGATTGTGTCGATGTGTACCCGTATGAATCAGAATTTACCGTGTACTGACCGGGTACCAATCCTGAAATAGTGTAGTTTCCGTTAGCGTCCGAAATACCGTAGCTGTAAATTTGTTGATTAGCGTCGGTAGCAAATACCATTGCACCTGCTAACGGATTATTAGAGTTATCCGAAACATGTCCGCTTATCGAAGCATTTCCCGAATCTGCAGGATCGGTTACAACAAAATTGATATCTACAATTAAGCTTGAGGAATCAACAACAACCGAATCCGCATCTTTCCATTGTAATGTCTGAATGCCGTCTGTCGTGTAAAAGGTCGGTTGATAATCGCCTTCGGGAATTGCAAGGAAGATATAACTGCCCGGTATCATATGGTCAAATGAATAATTACCCAATGAGTCTGTTTCCGTAGTGTACCTATGTTTCATATGATAATCATCGCCAAGCCTTATAGCCATAACAATAGATTCAACACCTGCGCTGTCTACTGATTGGACTATACCGCTTACACCGTTATTGTATACCGGTTTATGGACAAGAATAAAATTTATCCCGGAAGTATCACCCGAAATTCCGATTCTGTCGGCGTCAAGAAAACTTCCTTTGTCATTAAAAAATTGCGGGAAATATTGGCGATCAAATGATCTCGCAAAAACAATTACCGTATCGCCTTGTAAGACCGGGATTGAATATTTGCCCGAGTCATTTGTTTCTGTGTAAAAATATCTTCGATGATAAGTGTTAAAAAATAAATCATGGACTCTAATTAATGCTTTAATTGGATTCCCAAGACTATCCTTAACTGTTCCTGTCAACATGAAATGTTGCGGAGTAGTTTTGGGCTGCAAAGTAATGTCGAGATTTGAAAGACCGCTTGAGGTGATTGTAATTTTAGTAGCATTGAATATATTATGTACACCATTATAATATTGCGGCACATATCCCGGGGCAAAACTGTAAACTATATAAGTACCGGGGAATAGATTAGCCGTAAAATTTCCCAATGTATCGGTAACGGCATGGTCTCCTGACCAACCAAAAACCGGAAGAAAAACTATAGTACTGTGCATAATTGCATTGCCGGTTACTTTATCCTTTATTGTACCGGAAACTACCACTCTTGCAACTGTAGAATCAATTGTAATTTGTACGGTATCCGAAGGTAAACTTTCACCGGAGTGATTTACACCCGTAACGTAATAGGAATATGTTTCTCCGCGATGAATGTTAATGTCTCTCCATGAATTATTATAAATATGCGTGTATTTTCTAACGAATGCACCTGTATCACTAACTGCACCTAATTTTCTATAAATGTTAAACGTTAACCCTGACTTTGGACTGTTGGTAGTGAACTGCCAATTAAGATTTACATATTCAAAATTTGTAGACATCATTCCCCAGTGACCTTGCGTAGCCGTTAAATTAAACGGAGGCAATGGTTGAGCTTTTATTGCAACAGCAAAAACGACTATAAACAGTGCAACGAAAAGGAACTGAAAGAGTTTTTTCATATTATACCTCATTAGTTTGTTAAATATTATAGACAATCTTTTACGGTTCAAGGTATAAATATCATGCCAGCCTTCGAAATATGAAAAGGCAATAATTTGAATGGATTTTAGTATTGCATCTGCCTGAATTTTTCTAACTAATGCCTGGGGAAATCTTATTCAGGCAATATAAAAAGCAGAATATCGTTGTTGTCAAAAAAGATCAAGTAAAAATTACTTCCCCTTTTTGCACTGTAAACTAACATTTTGTTATTAAATCAAAATATTTTACCCATAGTGCGAAAAAACCTCACTATAAGTTTCCTTTAAAATATAAAAACCTTGTAACTTCATCAGTCACAAGGTTTTATTTTCGTGGAGCTAAGCGGGATCGAACCGCTGACCTCTTGAATGCCATTCAAGCGCTCTCCCAGCTGAGCTATAGCCCCAAAATTAAATGCTTTGCTTTGTACCAATTTTTAATCTTATAAGATCAAAAATATATAAGATTTTTTTGTTAGTCAAATTTGTCTATGGAATTTTACATTGTTATGTTATTTATATGATTTTATATTTTATTGAATAAAATAAATGGATTTATGAAACTCTTGTTTTCTATCGGACTGGGATTTCTTGTTTTTTCTTTTATTATTTATGGCTGTAAAGACTCAATTACCGGAAGTCAATTAGATTCTACTGTCATCCCTGCTTCAAATGTATCGTATGCGAAATATATTCAACCAATCTTTACGCTGAAGTGTGCTAATTCCGGATGCCATGACGACGGAACTATGGCAGCAGGTTTAAGCTTAACAACATGGGCTGGTGCAACTAATCTTCAATATGTTACTAAAGGGCATCCTGACAACAGTATCTTAGTTCAATCAATTGAAGGACTATCAGGTTCTTCTCCAATGCCACCTGTTGGATACCCTGTTTTAACTGCCAACCAAATTCAGGGAGTAAAAACCTGGATTGCCGAAGGAGCTAAGAATAATTAACGTTGGAACATTGGATTAAAGCAAATAACTTTATTTATTCCATTACCCCATTATTCCATTACCCCATTATTCCATTATTCCATTATTCCATTATTCCATTATTCCATTACTCCATTATTCCATTTCTCCAATACTCCCCTCAACTACGCAATTTTCACTTAGCCGAAAATTTATATATAGTAGTCTGCCTGTAAGTCTGTCCGGGTCTTAAAACGACCGATGGCCATTCCGGTTCGTTCGGTGAATTTGGGTAATGCTCCGCTTCCATAGCAAATCCGGTGCGGAATTTATAAGCTACGCCATTTTTACCTACAGGCGTCTCACTAAGAAAATTTCCTGTGTAAAACTGAAGCCCCGGTTGATCGGTAAATATTTGCAAATACCTTCCGGTAGTAGGTTCATAAACATCTGCAACTTCGCGAACCTTTCCGTTATAATCATTTAATACGTAATTGAAATCATAACCGTTTGCGAGCTTAAGCTGCTCAAAGTTATCGTTTATACGCGAGCCGATTGTTGTTAACTTACGAAAGTCCAAAGGTGTATTTTCAACTTTTTCTATTTTTCCCGTGGGTATGGATTCTTTGTCAATCGGAGTAAAATAATCAGCATCAATTTTTACCTGGTGATTTAGAATTGTATTTGTGAAGACTCCGGTAAGATTAAAATAGGAATGATGTGTAGGATTTAGTATCGTTGGTTTGTCAGTGGTTCCTTTATAATCTATTCTTAATTCGTTATCGTTAGTAAGAGTGTAAATAACCTGTAATGTAACTTTGCCGGGATAGCCTTGATCACCGTCCGGGCTTACTAAAGTTAATTTAAGCGCCGGCCCTGCTTTGCCTTCAATAGGTTCTGCCTTCCAAAGATCTTTGCTGAAACCGGTCTTCCCGCCGTGTAACTGGTTTTTCCCTTCATTAGCGCTTAGGAGATATGTTTTACCGTCTAAAGTAAACTTAGCGCCGGCAATTCTGTTGGCATATCTTCCCACAAGTGCGCCCAAATATCCGGTACCGTTTTCATAACCTTCAAGATTACCATAACCAAGCGTTACGTCCGCATACTTTCCGTTTCGGTCGGGTGCGGTTATTGAGACCACAGTCGCACCGTAAGTAATTATTTTTGCTTCAGCTCCCGGTTTGTTCTTTAAAGTATACATATAAACTTCTTTGCCATCTTTCATCTTGCCGAACACAGATTTCTCAATCATCGGACTATCCTTTTTATTTGATTGCGATAATAAAGTAATGAACGGAATCACCA
>JAJYSI010000155.1 GCA_021793635.1 Bacteroidota bacterium | reverse complement strand
ATAAATAATAATCTTATGTTAGCGCCATTACGTTTGCGGGGAGAAATCCCCGCGCAAGTCCCGCCCTCCCGGCATTGCCCCCCCATCGACACTTGTCACTCATTACTCGTCACTTGTTACTCTTTTCCCCCCCCTTCGCCCTTATTCCTTCATTCCGCTCCTTGCCCCGTTTGCGGGGCTTGTCCCGTTTGCCCCGTTTGCGGGGTTTGCGGGACAATCGCTTCATTCAGTCATAACGGCTATCAATAAATCTTAACATTAGCGTCCCCTTAAATGCAGCTATGTCGCTATCGCTCCATAACTGCTGGATATAGATAATCCGAAATCCCACATCAAAACAACTTAGAAAAAATAAAACGTCGGGAAACGGAGTAAAGGCAAAAACAAAATACCATGTCTTTTCATATTCGCTCCGCTCCGCTTCGCTGAATGAAGGTATCCGGCATTTTTTTTCGCCTTTACATTCCGTCCCCCGCCGTTAGAGCATTAACCAAGTTGTTTTGCTGCATGTTTTTTTTATTGCGGGACAAAGCGCCCTGCTAGTCTAAAACTAAATCGTGAGGTTAATAATGGAACTAGAAAAAATGCGAACTAACAATCAGCAACAGCAAACCAAAGAGATTCCTCCGCATAATTGTAAAAGGAACCTTAGAATTATTTCTCAGACCCATTCTGTAAACTCATTTCATAATATTGTTATTGCTCAAACAACAAAGTGCACAATTTGCGGGAAGATCTTTGAGGAATCAGATCCGGATGGAATTATTAGTTACTGATAGCCATAATAAAATTATTAATAAAATCATTGAACATCAGGAACAAAATTCTTAAGTTGAAGTATGCAAAAAGTTCAAAGCCAAATAAAAACAACACCAAGTTATCAGATGAATACATCTTTAAGTTTAAGTGGTATGGCAGCCCAGAACTTTCTTAATGATGCATTCATTTTATTTAAGTTCGGTAGGAAAAAGGACGCCCTGAAAAAGTCCCTACTCAGTCCCTACTTTAAAGCTAAAAATCATCGGGATTCTCAAACACTCACAAAACAAAAAACCTCCAAAATGATTCATTTTGAAGGTTTATATGTGCACCCTGCGGGACTCGAACCCGCGACCTGCTGATTAAGAGTCAGATGCTCTACCAACTGAGCTAAGGGTGCGGGGCAAAATTAATCAAATTTGATTCTCTATCAAAATTTTTAGGACTGTCTTTTGAAAGTTTTGTGTCGGTTTGCTAATGGAAGGGAATATAAAATTTGGGACGGCTTGTCTGCCGCCCCAATATTATAAGAAAATTATTTCGCCGGCATCTCGAGCATCTTGTCGGCTATCTCTGTGTTAGCAGCAATTTTATTAAAGTTCATTGTCTGGTTAAAATCATATCCGGCTGTATGCACAGTAAACGGAATTAAAACACCATCCACATTTTTGTAATCTTTATAATCAGTTTGAACTTGAATATCACCAAGAGGAGTTTGGTTGTATTGAATCTTTCTAATTAATAATCCTGTATTTACATCAAAATAAAGCTTGTCGCTTAAATACTCAGAGCGCGATCCCTTTACTTCGTAAGCTGTATCGCCGTCTACTACAACTACATTGCTAAATCTTAAATTAGAATAATCTTTCTCAATGTTAATGCTTCTGTAAAATTCCGCAGCATCTTTTAATAGATTCAAATCATCTCCCTTAATTTCATCCTCCCTTTGTCCTGCTTTAAACCATCCAACTTCGCCATTAAATCCTCTTGAAAATTCACCCCAATGATTTTGACCAATGGTTAAAATTTTATCCGGTGCCTTTTGATATATGGTAAGCGGCATTTCCTTTCCGTCTTCATTAAGGGTAGTTCCTTCAAATTTTAACGAAGTTATTTTTTGAAATGCTTCTTTCCCGCCGATACCCTTTACATATTTTGCGACAATTTCTCCGGCTGTATTTAATCTATTTGCCACTATTATGTCTTTATCGTTTCTGTCTTCTGGCTTTAAGGGAAGCTTTAATAAAGCGGGTACGGTCGGCGGATTTAATTGACCGTGATGGCATGTAAAACATGTTACCTCTTGATGCCCCATAAAATGATGTTTGTTAATGTCATTCATCATTTCGATCATCTTTCTTGCTTTTTTCTTTCCGGATTTCTTGTCGCTGTCAAACTCCCAACCTTTTGTTTTGTCATGAACATGGCAATCATCGCAGTTGGTACCAAGTGCTGCTTCGATGAATCTCATCGTAGGAATTAATCGTGAAGCGGGGAGTCCCTTAAATACTTTTATATTCTTGTATACTTTCTCTGCTGGCTTTTCTCCTTCTGAGGAAGAAAAAAGTTTTATTGTGCCCTTCTTAGAAGACATATTTTCTTTTCCGGAGTTCAAATCGTTTTTTATTCCACTTGAGCTTTTCCCGGTAACAGCCCATCCGTAAGAAAATGAAATAACCAAAATACCGGTAAGTAAAAGAAATATTTTGCCCAAAGATTTTTTATTTGCCATGCGCTACCTCTAATTGATTAAAATGGAATTTATTTGAAACGAATATAATAATTAGAAGTTCAGAAAAAAGTGATGATGTTAATCGGTAAGATTTAAGATCACAATAATATTATGAATGGGAGATGTAAAAGTGCCCATATGCCGTATCGTATATATGTCTCTTTCCTTATATCCTTAGCTTGCACGGCAAAATAAATTGCTTTGATGATCGTGTTACTCATCATTGCCATTATTATTGCCGAAATAATTATGGGCTCCAACGGCTTTGCACCTTGAACTAAGGATAATATAAATGGATCTATGTCTGTTACTCCTACAACCGCCGAGAGTGTTAAAAGTCCTCCGTTGCCAAAATAGTTTTTTACTAGAATAGTAACCACAGAAAGAATTACAAACAAAGCTGCAAAAAATATAGCCGGCTTAATTTCAAATGGGTTTTGAAGTGTTGAAACAGAATGTGCTCCGGGTTGGGATTTCTTTGATTTTAACCCAAATGAAAGTGCAATTCCGATTATTGTTAGCAAAGCAAATTTCCACCATAGCAAGAAAATACTTGATGGATTAATAATTCCAATGATTATTAAAATTCTTATATACATTACGCTGCTTGCAAGAAGTGATGCCTGCAATGCGTTTCCGCTTTGCTCAGGATTGTTTTTTGCTATTCTTCCTACAGCAATACTGACTGCGGTGCTCGATACAATACCGCCGAGCAATCCCGAAAGCCATAAGCCTACTTTGCCGCCGAATTTCTTCATCAGGAAGTATCCGACGAATCCTATCGTCGATACCATGACTACATATTCCCAAATGTTTTTAGGGTTAAGGTTGAATTGAGTATAGTTTTGATCGGGCAGTGCAGGTAGTATTATTAATGTTATAAGTAAGAATTTTATGACTGCAAGAAATTCAGTTTTATCTAATCGCTCTACCCAGCTTTCAAGTTCAGCTTTTTCGGATAGAAGAAATGTGGCAATGATACCTAATGCCATCGGCAGCCATATATCCGCCAGCATTGACAGCGCACCAATGGTAAATGTTAAAAGCGCTGCTACCTCGCTTGTTGTCCCGGTTTTACCTTCTTTTAATTTTGAAATATATCCCATCAATGCAAGTGCTGCTATTGAAATCATTCCCGCCGGTAACGCGAATGTTACATTTATATGAAAAAGCCATCCGCAGGCAAAACCGAATAAACTAATTAAGGTATAAGTTCTTACTCCGGCAAAAAGTCTGTTTTTCCTTTCACTTCCCGACCGCTCTCTTTCAAGTCCGATTAAAAAGCCAAGTGCTAATGCAACAATAAATCTAATCTCATATGTCCACTGAAATAAATTCAAAATATTTAATCAATTAAATAAATTATAAAATCGTACCGCGCTTAAATTTCCATAGACTAATCATATTAACAACAACCGCAATGCCTATTAGAACTCCAAGATATGGAAGTATATCCATAAACCCATACCCGTTCCATAAAACTTTCAGGAAGCCATCAACTGCCCAATATACAATAGTAAGCTTACTAATTATCTGTATAAATGGCGGAAGAATAAATGTCGGAAACCACGCTCCGCCCACAGCACTCATCGTCAATATTAAAAATGTTCCTAGCCCGTTTGCCTGCGCCGCTGTTTTGCAAAATGCCGCAAGGAGCATACCGAAAGCTGTACTTGCCGCGGAGGCTGCAATTATCAGCAATACTAAATTTAAGAAGTTTGAAAAAATATTAATATTGAAAAGTAAATAACCCATAAAAAAGAGTACAAAAAGCTGTATGCACCCGAGTGAAATATTATATAAATATTTGCTCCACAAAATTTGAACTCTTGAAATCGGAGAGGATAATATCCTTAAAACCACTCCGCTTTTGCTTTCATCAAATAGGGAGGTTGAAGCCCCGGTCATTGTAAATAGAAGAAACATTACTGCCCAACCACCTACACTCCTTGTGGCGTCAGGACTTGTTACGTTTGCTCCGACTAGCTGCTCTTTATCCATTTGCAATATGTTACTGAAAAAATTTCCGGCTTTCCTGGAGGTGTCTGAAACGGCTGAATCGGAATATGCAAATTGCATCCCGTGAAGAATTTCAGCCGTATCGACATTGTAATATTTGCTTATTACTGAAGCTATCTGCTTGTTGAAATTTGATCCTTTTTTCATTCCCAAATATCCTTCGGCTTTTCTTTGCATACTTGAGATAAACACGCTCGGGATTTCTGTCATTATAGTTTGCGTAAGCAGCCCTTGAATCATTTGCATTTCAATATCGTTTTTAGGATCATAATAGAATTTCAGTCTTAACGATGTGGATGTGTCGGTGTATGCATCCGCCGGAATAACTAGTGCCGCAGAAGCATTTCCCCTTCGAATGAAGTCTTTTACGGAGTTCGTATCAAACTTAACTTCTTTTCCCTGATCGTTTGTATAAGTTTTTATTATCTTAAATGTGGAACTGGTATCAAGTGCAGTCTCAATTTTCTTTGCAACGGTTGCGTTGCTGCTGTTTATAAAAGCCATGCGGATTCCCTGCGGAGAACCTCCGCCGCTGAAAATTGATCCGAATATATAAATCAATACTATTGGCACCAGAAATGTCAAACTTACAGCAGGCTTATCGTGCCAGAATAAAATATAATCTTTCTTTATAAGATTCAAAATGGTTTTCAATCTCTTAGTCTCCTTCCTGTTAAATGAAGGAATAAGGCTTCTAATGAGGGCCTTTTAATTTCGATTGATTCATAATTAATTCCGTTTTCCTCCATTGATGCAAAAAATTCAGAAAGTTTTAATTTATTAGTCGGCTTTAATTCGTACTTGTCCTGTTCATTAATTATTTCCCCGAATGTTTGAAAAAGTTCTGCCTTTTTTTCAGTTAAATGATTCTTATTAATCAGGATTGTTTGACTGTAATGAAGCTCTTCCAAAAGTGTTTCAAGTACTCCTGTAGTAATAATTTTCCCGAAATCTATAATGGCAATCCTGCTGCAAAGCCTTTCGGCTTCTTCCATATAATGTGTCGTGTAGATAATTGTTTTCCCTTGCTCATTTAGCTTTACAAGATATTCAAATATTGCGTTGCGTGATTGAGGATCAACTCCTACTGTTGGCTCGTCACATAATATTATTTGAGGATCATGAAGTAGACTTGCCGCAAGATTTAGCCTCCTCTTCATTCCCCCGGAAAATGTTTTTACTTTGTCTTTTTTCCTGTCGTAAAGCTGAACCATATTTAATTTATCGGCTACTACATATTTTAAAGTGCTTTTCTTTAAATGGAAAAAAGATCCAAATATTTCAAGGTTATCTTGCGCGGATAGATCATCGTATAGCGCTAAAGTTTGAGGTACTAAACCTATTTTTCGTCTGATATCTAAATTCTCTGTCGAAATTTTTTCACCGTCTATAAGTATTTCTCCCGCATCGGCGTTAACATAACCTACAAGCAGATTCATCAGAGTAGATTTGCCGGCGCCGTTAGGTCCGAGAAGTCCGAATAGTTCTTTCTCATTTATTTCTAGGGAGATGTTGTCAAGTGCGGTAATGTTCGTAAACTTTTTTGTGATGTTCTTGATAGAGATCATTTATCTTCCGTGTCTTTGTTTTTAATGCGGATTCAAATAGCTCAATAAATTATTTGGACTATATTTTGATTCATAAAAGAAAAGCGCAAATGATTCAATATTGTTGCCGTTTTCAATCTCGGTATTTTGTTATAAAATATTTTCTACTGTATAAATGGAAAATCTTTAATAATATAAGCCCGGACAAAAAACACTATCGTTCCAATTAACATAATTAAAATCCCCCCAAGAGCAAAGTACATTCCGGTTGAAAAAAATAAGCCTAACCACATTAAAATAGCCACAAGCGCAGGTAAAGGATAAAGCCACATTTTAAATGGGAAAAATTCTGCGGGCTTATTCTTTCTTAGTATGATAATTCCTACTGCCTGCCCTATGAACTGAACTAATATTCTCATTGCAAGTATTGCACTGATCACTTCCTTTAGCCTGAACAAAAGGCTGAATATAAAAGCAATTGCTCCGAGTGTTAAAAGTGAAACATTGGGAAAGTGCTTCTTAGGATGTACCCTAGAGAATATGTTGAAAAACGTACCATCAACTGCCGCTGCATAAGGGATACGCGAGTATCCAAGCAGCGCTGAAAATAAAGATGAGAAGGCAATCCATAATATCAAGACTGTTGCAATTATCGCAGCTTTAGAACCATAAATTTTTTCTACAAAACTGCTTACAATGAATTTCGAGTTCATTGCTTCACGCCAGGGAATTACTCCAAGTACACTAAGCTGCATTGCAAGGTATAATACCGCAATACCTCCTATCGAGATGAAGATACTTTTGGGAATGTTTTTCTGAGGCTCTTTTAATTCTTCCCCGAGATTACAAATGTTATAATATCCTAAGTAAGTATAAATCGTCTGAACTGATGCGCTGCCTAGTCCAACAAAAAAAATAAAGGAGAAATCAAAAGCGCCTTTCGGAAAATCAAAAGCTAGCTTGGGATTGAAATGTGTTGCCCCGCCGAATATTAACCAAAGCATAGTAGCTATTACCCCAATCCAAAGGAACAAAGAAATTTTCCCTACTGTAGCAATCCGGCGGTACAAAAGAACAACTATAGCAATTACTAAAAGTCCCGAGACAATTTTTTGCCCGACTGCACTGAGTGGAAAAAGAAAAGTGAAATATTGTGAGAATCCTATGGCGCCTGAGGCTACTACAAGCGGTGCCTGAAATATGGTCTGCCATATTAATAGGAAAGAGAATAGTTTTCCCCAGCTTTTAGGTCCATAAATTTCTTTAAGAAAAACGTAGCTTCCGCCTGCACTCGGCATCGCTGCCCCTAATTCACTCCATACGAAACCGTCCATAAATGCAAGTAAAGCACCTAGTACCCATGCGAGCA